>JAAZLH010000040.1 GCA_012799415.1 Candidatus Epulonipiscium sp.
AGAAATTTTAAAAGCAAAATTGGAAACGGTTTCGGTAAATTTCCTAGTTATCATGCAATTCAATTAAATGATACTCATCCTGCAGTGGCCATTCCAGAACTGATGAGGATTTTAGTAGATGAAGAAAAGATCGGCTGGGATGAGGCTTGGGAGATTACAACAAAAACTTTCTCTTATACGAATCATACTATTTTAGCAGAAGCATTAGAAACTTGGGATCATTCCCTTTTTCAAAGGTTTCTACCTGATGTCTACGAGATTATCAAAAAAATAGATGAACAATTTGTTAAAGAATTAGAAGAGAAATCTTATTCAAAAGAAAAAATAGAGGAAATGAGGATGATCTCAAATGGACGTATTAAGATGGCTTGGCTCTCTATTTATGGAGGGCATACCATTAATGGAGTTGCTCAGCTACATACAGATATTCTAAAAAATCAAACCTTAAAAGATTGGTATGAGCTATATCCAAATAAGTTTCAAAATAAAACCAATGGTATTACCCCACGAAGGTGGATTGCCCTTTGTAATCCAGAATTAACAGTATTTATTACAAATCTGTTAGGCACTGATGCCTGGTTAAAAGATTTAACTATGTTGAAAGAACTAGAAAAGTATAAAAATGATCCAATCTTATTAAAAGAGTTTTTAGCAATTAAGCATGCTAAGAAGGTAGAATTAGCTGAATATATAAAGGAGCATGAAAAAATTCTCATTGAGCCAAGCTCTATTTTTGATATACAGATCAAACGACTTCATGAATATAAGCGTCAATTACTAAAAGCTTTCTACATTTTAGATTTATATAATCGACTGAAAGCAGATCCAGAGATGGATATGGTTCCTAGGACTTTTATCTTTGGAGCAAAAGCAGCCCCTGGGTATGTAAGAGCAAAAGGAATCATAAAATTTATCAATGATATTGCAAAGGTTGTAAACAATGATACTAGCATTCAGAACAAAATGAAAGTCGTATTTGTAGAAAATTATCGTGTTTCTTATGCGGAAAAACTTTTTCCAGCTGCAGATTTGTCTGAACAAATTTCAACGGCAGGAAAAGAAGCGTCAGGAACAGGGAATATGAAATTTATGCTAAATGGGACACCAACGATTGGAACCTTAGATGGGGCAAATGTAGAAATTGTAGAAGAGGCAGGAGAAGAAAATAATTTTATTTTTGGAGCTAAGGTAGAAGAAATAGAGGAAATTTACGAGAGTTATAATCCACATGAATACTATGAAAAGGTAGAAGGTCTTAAAAAAGTAGTGGATAGTTTAATAGATGGTACTTTTGATGATGGGGGTACGGGCATATTTAAAGAATTACATGATTCATTGTTAAAGGGGGCTAGTTGGCATCGTGCCGATCATTATTTTATTTTAAAAGATTTTGAAGACTATAGAAAAACTCAAGATCGTGTCGATCTTGCTTATCGTAACCAACTAGAATGGGCAAAGAAGTGTTGGGTAAACATGGCGAATGCAGGAAAATTCAGTAGTGATAGAACCATTCTACAGTATGCTAAAGAAATCTGGGATGTAAAACCTATCTAGTAAGTCCATTTCATCATAAAGTCATAGTGTGAATGATATGAAATGTCAAAGATAAAATGGCTTTTATGGGAAATGTAATTTATAAACTAAAAAACCATTTAAGTTTAAGGAGGAAAAGATGATGAAAAAAAGTATGTTAAGAGTATTATCTATTCTGTTAACGGTTGTTTTAGTAGGAGGGCTTTTAGTTGGATGTGGTAAAAAGGAAAAAACGAATACACCAAGTAGTACTACACCAAAGCAAGAAGATAAAAAAGAAGATGTTCAAGTAGATGTAGATGGCTTACAACCAGAAGAAGGTGCAAAACTTATTGTATGGGAAAGTGAAGGGCCAGAAACTAAATTTGTAGAGGCTATGATTGAAAAATTTAAAGAGAAATATCCCAGTGTAGAAATTACCTATGAGCCAGTAGGGCATACAGATGCAAAAGGAAAACTAGCCTTAGATGGACCAGCTGGCGTAGGTGCAGATGTATTTGCAGCTCCTCATGATCATGTAGGTGAGTTAGTAGCTTCTGGGCTTATTTTAGAAAATGACTTGTTTGCGGAAGAAATTCGTACAGGTTTTATGGATGCGGCTGTACAAGGGGTAACTTATCAAGGAACTGTTTATGGCTATCCAACAGGGATTGAGACTTATGCTTTGTTTTATAATAAAGATATCGTTCCTGAACCAGCACAAACTTTTGATGAAATGAAAGCTTTTGCAAAAGAGTTTAATGATCCTTCTAACAACAAATTTACATTGATGTGGGAGGCAGGTAATGCCTATTATAACTATGCATTTTTAGCTGGATATGGTGCAGATTTATTTGGACCAACTGGAGAAGATAGAGATGACCTTGGTTTTAACACATCAGCAGGTATTGAGGGGATGAAGTTTTACAAAAGTTTACACGATGAAGTATATCCAGTGAATTCTGCAGATACAGGTTGGGATCCAATGATGACAGGATTTAAAGAAGGCAAAGCTGCCTATATGATTAATGGGCCATGGGCCATTGCAGATTTAAAAGAAGCAGGTCTTAATTTTGGTGTAACTGTCTTACCTAAAATGCCAAATGGAAACCATCCAAAAAGTTTTTCGGGAATTCGTGGAAATTATGTAAGTGCTTATACACAATATCCTAATGCAGCAAAATTATTTGCTGGATTTATGAGTAGTGAGGAAAGTTTGCAAACACGTTATGAAATAACTAATCAGTTGCCACCACACAATAATCTACTCAATGTAATTGATGATGAACATTTAAAAGGAGTATTGGAGCAAGCGCAATATGCATTTCCTATGCCTTCCATTCCTGAAATGGGATCTTTCTGGAACATCCTTCCTACTGCTTTTCAAAACGTCTGGAATGGTGTAGGAGAATCAGAACCAGAAATAGAAGCGGCAGCGGAAGCATTGAAGGCAAGTTATCAATAAATACAAGTTCGGCAGGTATTTAAGTTAATAATTAAATTTATGGCAGGCTATATATCATAAACCCAAATATTCTATAGTAGATATCTGTATTTATTTCAACTGGGATTATCAGGTAGAGAATTGAGTTTTGTTTTAAAGGCTCAATTCTCTATCAATCAATTCAAATAGGGTCGAGAAATATTGTTATGCTACATATTGTTGAGAGAGAGGGGATTGTGATGAAGTTAGAAGAAAATAAAAACATAGGATTACAAGAGACTTCCTTTCCGAGCAAGCATCGAAGGAGGGCTGGGATATTATCGACGCTATTGATGGGACTAGGCCAATTTTATAATAAAGATTGGATCAAAGGAATTTTCTATCTTCTCATTGAAGTAGTCGTTATAGCAAACTATGCCTATTTTAGGCATGGTCTATGGGGGATTATTACCTTAGGTGAAGTGCCAGGAGCACATAATGATCATTCTATTGTATTAATGATTAAAGGGATTATTGCAATTTTAATATTACTGATTGCTTTGGTTATCTACATTCTGAATATTAGAGATGCTTGGAGTACCGGAAAACTTAGGGATCAGAACCAAGAAGTACCTAGTTTTAGAAAATATATTGATGAACTATGGGAAAAATCATTTCCTTATTTGATGCTTTCACCAGCAGTACTCGGAATTATGTTTTTTATTCTATTACCAATATTGTTTGGAGTTTTTATTGCTTTTACTAATTATTCAATGCCCAACTATATCCCGCCTAAAAATCTTGTAAACTGGGTTGGGTTTACAAACTTTATCAATATATTCAAGATGCCTATGTGGGGAGATACCTTTTTTGGAATTGCTGCATGGAACTTAATTTTTGCTATTACAGCAACAACCTTAAATTTCTTTGGTGGACTTTTGATTGCTATTCTTATTAATAGTAAATATGTACGCTTCAAAAGATTTTGGCGGACTTTTTATATGTTACCTTATGCAGTTCCTGCCCTTATATCTCAATTGATTTTTAGAAATATATTCAACGGGCAATTCGGGCCTTTAAATATAGCTTTAAAAAATTGGGGGATTATACAAAATAATATTCCTTGGTTTTCTCATCCTACAGTAGCTAAAATCACCATACTAATGGTTAATGTTTGGTTAGGTTTCCCTTACTTTATGATTTTAATGACAGGCACTATGACGAGTATATCAAAAGAAATTTATGAAGCATCTGATATTGATGGAGCAAGCTCAAGACAAAAATTTAGCTCCATCACACTTCCTATGGT
Organism: Candidatus Epulonipiscium sp.; assembly: GCA_012799415.1. Classification (GTDB taxonomy): domain Bacteria; phylum Bacillota; class Clostridia; order Lachnospirales; family JAAYNZ01; genus JAAZLH01. Next base: position 4,245 of record JAAZLH010000040.1, read on the forward strand.
CCTGTATTCTACAGCACCATTATTGATTATGTCCTTTGCACATAATTTTAATAACTTTGGCTTAATCTATTTCTTGACTGATGGGGGGCCTACGGGCAAATATCCTGCCGGTTCAGGCGCTGGGGCTACAGATATTCTAATTTCCTGGGTGTACAAATTAACACTAAATAATCAGCAATATCATATGGCTTCTGTTGTATCTATTATTATCTTTATTGTTATTGGTTCTATTGCTGCTTATAACTTTACCCGTACAAGATCATTTAAGGAGGATAAAATGCTATGATAAAGTCAAAAAGGTCATTGGTCCATTGGATGATACAAATTGTGGTTTATCTCTTTTTATTCACCCTTGGTTTTCTTGTCGTATACCCAATTATTTGGATTATAGGCTCATCTTTTAACTCTACAGATAGTTTAGGTTCTGCTACAGCTATTCCTCAAAAAGTTGTTTATGAAATAACCTTAGAGCATAGTAACGGTAGTATAGAAAATATAAAAGAAACAAAAAAATATACGGGGAAAAGGGATCAAGAAGAATTTTTGAAAACAATCCAATCTAAATATATGAAAGATGGAACCATAGTAAAAGAAGAGCATATCAAAAAAGAATTTGATATTTCTCTACGCCAGTATGGGCGACTGTTTAATGACACCCAATATTTGCAATGGTATAAAAATACCTTTAAAATTGCCGTGATCAACATGATTCTATCTGTTATATTGACTGTTTCTGCAGCTTATGTATTTTCAAGATTTAATTTTAAGGGAAAAAAATTAGGTTTAATTACTATCTTGATACTTCAGGTATTTCCAAGTTTTATGGGAATGGTGGCTATTTATACTTTGCTATCTCAGTTAAAATTACTTAATACCCATTTAGGTCTGATTTTAGTTTATGCTGGTGGACAGATTCCTTATAATACATGGCTAGTCAAAGGTTATTTTGATACGATTCCTCATAGTTTAGATGAAGCTGCCCGAATTGATGGAGCAAGTCATATGAGAACCTTTTTTACAGTAATCATGCCACTAGCTCGACCGATTTTAGTATTTGCGGCTTTGACTAATTTTATGGGGCCTTGGATGGACTTTATTTTCCCCCGTTTGGTCATTCGATCTAAAGAAAAATTTACTCTTGCCATTGGATTGTTTGATATGATTTCAGGAAGGCAAAACAATCAATTTACTATGTTTGCAGCAGGTGCTGTTTTAGTAGCAATACCGATTACAATATTATTTATGATTTTACAAAAATATCTGACAGAGGGATTATCTGCAGGAGCTGTAAAGGGGTAAGAATATGAAAAACTTATGGTTAAAAACAATTCATTCGGATAATACAAAGTTATTTATGACGCCGGAAACACCTATTTTAGGTAAGAAGGTAGAAGTGAAAATTAGAGTAAAAAACAATACAGAAGTTAAAAAAATTATTTTACAAAGAAAATATAATGGAGAAACAGTTTTAAGACAAAGTTTAAAAAGTTATGTACGAAAGGATTTCCGTTATTATGTATTTGAGTTAGAAGTAAATGAACCTGTCATTCAGTATCGGTTTATTATAGAAACAAATGAAAAATTATATTTTTATAATCAGGTTGGGATTTTTGATTACTATACATTAGATTGTTTTGATTTTAAAATTATAGCAGATCAATATATGCCAAAGTGGGTAAGGCAATCTGTTTTTTATCAAATATTTCCTGATCGTTTTTACAATGGTAATAAGGACAATGATGTTCAAGATGGTCAATTTATTTATGATGGGTATAAGAGTCAAAAAAAAGACTGGAATGCTCCTCTAGAGCCCTATGAAAAAACAGGAAACCTTAATTTCTATGGAGGAGATTTAGAGGGGATAACAGAGAAAATAGAATACTTACAAGAATTAGGTGTAACTGCCCTTTACCTAACTCCTATTTTTGAAGCCCCTTCAAGCCATAAATATGATTGTACAGATTTTGAACAGGTAGATCCTCATTTTGGAGGAAATAAAGCATTACAAGAATTAGTAGAGAATTTACACAAAAAAGGTATGAAAATCATACTAGATATATCGATTAATCATACAGGAATTACACATTCTTGGTTTAAAGAACACCCAGAATATTATGGTAAAAAAGTTAATGGAGAGACGGAGTTTTGGTGTGGTGTTAAAACCTTACCTGTATTATCCTATGAAAATCAAGAATTACATGATGTAATCTATAAAAATGAAGATAGCATATTAAAAAGATATGTGAAAGAACCTTTTTATATTGATGGTTGGCGATTTGATGTAGGGCATAATGTAGGTAGATTAAATGGGTACCAAGGCTATCAAGCTCTTTGGCGTAATATTAGAACAAATTTAAAGGAACAAAATAAAGAGCTCTATTTGATGGCTGAACATTGGGGAGATGCATCTGAGTATTTACAAGGAGATATGTGGGACGGTACGATGAATTACTTTGGGTTCTACAGGCCTATTACAAAGTATTTTGATGTAAACGATGTTGCCTATACTTGGCAGATGGAGTACTCCCTACCTAAAAAAGATACGGCTAATAGATGTAAAACAGAAATTGTTCAGTATTATGGCAGGATCCCTGGACAGTTACAAGATTATTTATTAAACTCTTTATCTTCCCATGATGTAATGCGATTGGGGGACTTCACAAAAGAAGAGACTTTCATTTCAGCAATGATACTTCAGTTTTTGTTTAAGGGAACACCTTGTGTTTATTACGGAGAAGAAAATGGACTAGAAGGAGTAAAAAGTTTTACAGAAGGAAATAGAGTTCCTATGGAATGGGATTTAGGTAAAGCCAATGCAAGGATAAGGAATATATACAAAAAGATGATTGAGCTTAGAAAAACAAATCCTGTTCTTCAAGAGGGAAGTTTTGTTGTTTTAGATTCTCCAGATCATTTAGCTTACTTACGGTTCGATGATGAATTGGCTTTTCTTTATGTTGATATGATCCCGGGAGAAACAGTACTAGATCTGTGTGTTTTACCAATAATAGAAAAAATAGATCTTATATTTGGAGAAAATATTTCTTATCAATTAGAAAAAGACAAGATCTATTTGCAATCCAAAACAAAGCAACCTGTCTTACTGCAGATGAATATAGGTTAGATATTGAAAAACTAAAAAGCCATGACGGCCTTTACACTGTCATGGTTTTTATAAACTCAACGAATCATTTGGTTGTATATCTATATATTTATCAAACAATAGAGGGAGAAGAAGGAAAAGATGAGAGAAAAGAAAAAACAGATGATTGTAGGAATAGTGATATCCACTTTTACAATTGTTTTCCTTTATACGTTGTTCAAAAATCAAAAAGTACCAGTAGAAAAAATAGAGAAAGAAAACTTAGGGCAGGAGCTAGTAGTAAAAGAGAAGGCTTTACAAGAAACAAAAAGGTTGACAGATGGATCTATCGAAAGAACTAAGTTATACCACAATACTTGGGATGAATTATATAGAAAGCCTTTTGGAGCAGTGCCTACAGATACGGAGATTAGATTACGTTTACAAACGGTAAAAGGTGATGTAAGCTCTGTCACTGTTTTATTTCAAAATATCCAAACCAGAGAAAAACAAAGTTTTCCTATGATTTTAGTAGAGGAGAAAGATATAGAAGGAAGCCTACAGAAAGAAGAAAGTTTTGATTACTGGGAAGCAGATCTTAGGATAAAAGAGATAGGGGCTTATGATTATCAGTTTGTTGTTGAAGATCAAGATATGAAGGTAGATTATAAACAAGGAAATCGTAACTTTAGAGTAACGGTTTATGATCCAGAATATACAACCCCTAATTGGATGAAAGAAGCGGTGGTTTATCAAATTTTTCCCGATCGTTTTTTAAATGGGAATGCAAGTAATGACAAGGTAAAAATCAATGCAAGAGGAAATGAGCCGATAGAATATCGAAGCTTTATTCAATTTCCAGACAATCCCAACATCAAAGAAAAAGATCGTACAGAAGAAGATGGGGATGGTATATGGGGAAATGATTTTTTTGGTGGTGATATTGCTGGCATTTATCAGAAATTAGATTATTTACAGTCATTAGGGGTTAATACGCTCTATTTAAATCCTATTGCCTATGCAGCGTCTAATCATAAATATGATGCTACAGATTTTAAAACATTGGATCCCATGTTTGGAACGGAAGAAGAATTTAAGGTCTTTACAGAAGAGTTGAGAAAAAGAAACATGTATCTCATTGTAGATGGTGTTTTTAACCACGTAGGAGATGATTCTATTTATTTTGACCGTTATGGGAAATATGAAACAGTAGGTGCCTATGAATATTGGTCTAGAGTTTATGATAAGATGAATGATCATGGGTTGACTCAGGAAATAGCTGAGACTCAAGTAAAGGAAGAATTCATCACAGAAGGACAAAGATTTAGTGAATTTGAATTTCATAACTGGTTTCACATTGAAAATAGAAAAGTGGATCAAAACAAGCCCTGGGAACGCTACTGGTATCAATCTTGGTGGAATTATGACAGCCTGCCAGAATTTAAATCTATGACGGGAGAAGAGGCTATCTCTTTAGGTTTAGCTAAAAACGTTAATGTAGGTTATCCAAGTGAATATAATAATCAGAGGTTAGTGGACTATATTTTTAAAGACTCAGATTCTGTTGCAAAAACCTGGTTAAGACAGGGAGCTACAGGCTGGCGGCTAGACGTAGCTAATGAAATAGACCCTGAATTTTGGAGAGCTTTCCGTAAGGAACTGAAAGATCCTACTTTCCAAAAAGAATTAGGGTATGAACCTTTGATTCTTGGTGAAATATGGGAGGATGCCACTATTTATTTCTTAGGAGATCAATATGATTCTGTTATGAACTATCGCTTTCGAGATGCTGTTATTGATTTTTTGAGAAAAGGGCAGGCAGAAAATACAGATGGGATATTACGGTCTATCATGGAAGACTATCCAACAGAAGCCTTTTACGCTCTAATGAATTTACTTGGTTCTCATGATACAGCTCGAGCTCTTTTTATTTTAGGAGATGGAGCAGATTCTCATCATAGGGCAGAAAACGATTCTTATTATAATGAAGAAAGAGGGTTAGAGAGGCTAAAATTAGCAGCTCTTTTCCAAATGGGATATCCAGGAGCACCAACAATTTATTATGGAGATGAAGCAGGTTTAACAGGATCTAGTGATCCAGATTGCCGCAGGCCCTATCCATGGGGGGAAGAAAACAAAGACTTAATCAAATATTATCAACAATTGGGACAAATTAGATCTGAGTACAAAAATTTACTAGCTTATGGTAGTCTTTTTACTTTATACGCGCAAGGGGATATCTATATTTATGGTCGACAGTATGAAGAACAAATTGCTATTGTGGCTATCAATAGGGGAACGACAGATCAAGTAATAGAGGTGAACATTCCTTCTCATGTTTCTACTGGATTTACATTAATAGATGGATTGGATAAAAATTATCAGATAACAGTAGAGGGAGAAAAATTATCTTTTCACATACCAGCTATGCGGGGAAGGTTTTTTCATCCTTAAGGATTTAACTCTGTATAGTTATAAGTGAAAACTGTTTATTTATCTCTATATTGTGTGTTAATAAATAATATGATAGGATAAACTAAGAGTCAATCTAATATTTAAAAAGGAACTAGGTGAAAAAAATGATTGAGTTACCCGTAGAAGATTTTATTGAAGAAATCAAAGCAGAGGTTATTGGTTATGAAGAATTAGGTGAAGAAAAAGCCGTGTTTTGGGAACAACAATTTAAGCGGTGGTTACAGAATCCCACTGGGAGCTATAAAAAGATTGTTAAACAAAAGCAAGGTAAGACTTATATTGCTCTAAAAGACGAGTCCGAACTTTTTGGATTTATTGATCAATATTTAGTTGCTGTAGATGCTGAAGAAGAAGATAAATATTGGGCAGCATGGTTTTCTTAAGAACACTGATAAAACAAGATTCCTTATTATTAGATGAGGAATCTTGTTTTTATTATATTGATATATTATAAACTAAGAGAGTGTAAGCATATTATTAACAGCTGTTATCAGTGCATACATAGAAGCCTTTATAATATCTTCATCCATTCCTGCACCCCATATTATGTTGTTATTTTGTTCAATGCCAATATAGGCAATGGCCATAGAATCAGAGCCTTGTTTCAAAGCATGTTCTTGGTAACATACAATATTATAGTTTAAATCATAACAAGATTTTAAAGCATTGCTGAATGCGTCTAATCGTCCATTGCCTTTAGCATTTCCTTTATAGACCTCCCCATGAAAAGCAGTTGTAATGGCGGCAGTAGATCCATTTCCATGAGAAAAAGAACATTCTAAGAGATCATAAGGTTTTTTTAGGTTTACAAATCTTTCTTCAAAAATTTCAAAAATTTCGTTAGCATCTAATTCTTTATGTTTTTGATCAGATACATCTTTTACAGCGTACCCAACAACTTCACGCATGGCAGGAGGAAGGCGAAGACCAAATATATTTTCTAAAACATAGCTAATACCTCCTTTACCAGATTGGCTATTAATGCGGATTACATCTCCATCATATTTTCTTCCTACATCTTCAGGGTCAATAGGAAGATAGGGGACATTCCAATGTGTACAATTATTTTCTTTTCTCCAATTCATTCCCTTAGCAATGGCATCTTGATGAGAACCAGAAAAGGCGGCAAAAACCAAGGAGCCGCAATAGGGGTGCCTCTCGTGAACAGTCATGCCTGTAAGTCTTTCATAAACTTCACAGATTTCTGGAAGGTTTTCAAAATTCAACTGAGGATTAACACCTTGTGAGTACATATTCATGGCAAGGGTAATAATATCAACATTGCCAGTTCGCTCTCCATTTCCAAATAAAGTACCTTCAATTCTATCAGCTCCTGCTAAAATACCCATCTCAGCATCACTAACTCCACAGCCACGATCATTATGTGGATGCAGGGATACAATGACATTTTCACGATATTTTAAATGATCGCAAATATATTCAACTTGATTCGCATAGACATGGGGCATTGCCATTTCTACAGTAACAGGAATATTGATAATAACTTTATTAGTTTTCGTTGGTTTCCAGATGTCAAGCACACTATTACAAACTTCTAAAGCATATTCTACTTCAGCACCTGGAAAACTTTCAGGAGAATATTCAAAACAAAAATTTCCTTCTGTTTCATCTGCAAGTTTTTTCAACAAAATAGCTCCATCTACAGCAATTTTTAAAATTTCTTCTTTCGATTTTCGAAAAACTTGTTCTCGTTGTACAACAGAGACAGAATTATATAGGTGCACAACAGCTTTTTTTGCTCCTTTTAATGCTTCAAAAGTCTTTTTTATAATATGCTCCCGAGCCTGGGTTAGGACTTGAATGGTCACATCATCGGGAATTAAATGTTCTTCTATTAATGTTCTAACAAATTGATATTCAGTTTCAGAAGCAGCAGGAAA
>JAAZLH010000041.1 GCA_012799415.1 Candidatus Epulonipiscium sp.
AAGGAAGAATAAAGATAAATTTGGGTAGACTATAGAAAATACTTTCTATAGGAGGTTTTTAAAATCAATACTCAACCTTATTGGATTGCTTCCACAGAGCAACCTCAGTACCCCAAATTACAAGATCATAGTTTAACCGTAGATGTAGCTGTTATTGGTGGAGGTATTTCAGGTATTACCACCGCCTTTTTATTAAAAGATAGTGGCCTAAAAATAGCAGTGCTAGAAGCAAGACAGATTTTAAAAGGAGCAACAGGTCATACGACAGCTAAAATAACAATTCAACATGAGCTTATTTATCACACATTGATTAAAAATTTTGGCGAAGAACAAGCCAAGCAATATGCTAGAGCTAATGAGGCTGCCTTGGAACAGATACGAAAGTGGGTTCAAGAGAAACGTATAGAATGTGATTTTTCTAATGAAACTGCTTATCTTTATACTCAGGAAGAAAGTAGTGAGTACCAATTACAACTAGAACAAGAACTAAAAGCTACTCAACAATTGGGAATAGAGACTTTTTATACGGATCAGACGGATCTACCTTTTGACGTTAAAGGTGCTATTGGATTAGAGAATCAAGCACAGTTTCATCCAAGAAAATATCTATTACATTTAGTAAAAGAATTAACCGAACAAGGACATTTTTTATTTGAAAAAACTAGAGTCTTAGATTTAATAGGAGATGGTCCCTATACTGTAATTACTGACCAGGGAAGTTTGAAGGCAAAAAAAATAGTTATTGCTTCTCATTTTCCTATTTATGATGGGCGGGGCCTTTACTTTACAAGGATGTATACAGAAAGGTCCTATGTTATTGCTGCTAAAGTCAAAGAGTCTCTTCCCAAGGGGATGTATATCAATATAGAACAGCCTACTCGTTCTTTTCGAAGACTTCCCACAGAAAAAGGAGAATTATTGCTTATTGGAGGCAATGAGCATAAAACAGGCTATGGTGGCAATACAGAAAAACATTATCAAAATCTAATGGATTATGCCAACGGTATTTACACTGTAGAAGAAATCCCTTTTCAATGGTCAGCCCAAGATTGTATGACTGTAGATCAAGTTCCTTATATCGGGCCTCTTACTTCAAAAACAAAGGACATTTATGTTGCTACTGGATTCAGAAAATGGGGGATGACGACAGGGACAGCAGCAGGTCTTATTTTGTCTGATTTGATTTTAGAAAAAGAAAGTCCTTGGGGAGAAGTGTTTTTACCATCTAGATGGAAACCTAAAGCAGCAATCAAAGAATTTTTATTACAAAATGCAGAAGTGGCACAAGAATTTATTAGTGGAAAAATAACAGAAAAAAAGAAAAATCCCACTTGCTCTCATTTAGGTTGTCAGCTCATTTGGAATGAAGCAGAAGGTACTTGGGATTGTCCTTGCCATGGATCTAGGTTTGAAGAGGAGGGAGAAGTTATAGAAGGGCCTGCTATTGAAAGATATAAAGAATAGAATATTCTTAGGGGGGGTTGGATGAGATACTATTATGACTTGCATATCCATACTGCATTATCACCTTGTGGTAATGAAGATATGACACCAAACAATATTGTCAATATGGCTTTGTTAAAAGAGCTGGATATCATTGCGATTACAGATCATAACTCTGCAGAGAATGTAGCAGCTGTTGTGAATGTGGCAAAGAATACCCCTTTGCTTGTTATTCCTGGTATGGAAATAGAAACGGCAGAAGAAGTCCATATTGTAGCCTTATTTCCCAGTATAAAGGCAGTGCAAGTTATGCAGGAGTGGGTTTATGAAACATTACCACCATTGCAAAATCGGGTTGATATTTTTGGTGCACAAAGGATTTTGAATGCAGAGGATGAGATGATAGGCGAAAATCCCCGTTTACTTTTAACAGCCACTTCTCTTCCGTTAAAAGAAACTCTTAACCGCATCCAAGCTTTACATGGTGTAGGTATTCCGGCTCATGTAGACCGTAACTCTTACAGTATTTTATCAAATCTTGGAGCATTTCCTCCTGATCTTTATATTCCCACTATAGAAATATCTAAACATTTACCATTATCTGAAGGTCAGCAACAATTTAGACAAAAAAAAGTGATTCAATCTTCAGATGCTCATTACTTAGGAGATATAGCAGAAGCCATCAATTATTTAGATTTGCCATCTAGGACCATAGAGGCTCTTTTAGAATACTTATCACAGAGGAAAGAGTAGGATATTTCTTAATTATTCAACTAATTTCAGAAACTTGAATTCAAGCTGAAAATCGTTTACAATTTAGTCATATTTTATTCATGCTTTTCAAGTACAATAAAAGCAAATAGAAGATACAGGGAGGGATACCTTTGATACAGGTTGAAAATTTAACTAAGCGTTATGGGCAGCACAAAGCAGTCGATGACGTGAGTTTTACTGTAAAAAAAGGAGAAATTTTAGGATTCTTAGGCCCCAATGGAGCAGGAAAATCCACTACAATGAACATCATTACAGGTTATATATCAGCTACAGAAGGAGCAGTTAAAGTAGGGGGAGTAGATATTCTAGAAAACCCAGAAGAAGCCAAGAAAAAAATAGGCTACTTACCAGAACAACCCCCACTTTATATGGATATGACAGTAGAAGAGTACTTACGATTTGTCTGTCGGATTAAAAAAGTTGATGCGGGACAAGAAAAAGATACTCTTTATAAAGTAATGGAAATCGTTAAGATTCATGATATGAGAAAAAGATTGATTAAAAACTTATCTAAGGGGTATAAACAAAGGGTTGGCTTAGCCCAGGCAATGATTGGCAGTCCGGAAGTATTAATACTAGATGAGCCTACTGTAGGGCTAGATCCCAAACAAATTATTGAAATTCGAAATCTGATTAAAGGTTTAGGTCAGCAGCACACTATTATTCTCAGTTCTCATATTTTATCAGAAGTCAGCGCGGTTTGTGATCGTGTTATGATTATCAATAAAGGAAAAATTGTAGCAAGTGATACGCCAGATAATTTATCTAGACGAATGACTCAAAGCAATCGCATGTTACTTCGAATTCAAGGACCTAAAGAAGGAATCTTAGAAACCATTCGTCAAATTGAAGGAGTTAAGTTTGTAGAAGCCCAACGAGTACAAGAACAAGGTACATTTGATCTTCTAGTGGAAGCTCATGACGAAACAGATGTGCGTGAAGCTTTATTTTATGCTATGAGTGAAAAAAGGTATCCCATTTTAATGATGAAATCAATGGATTTAACATTAGAAGATGTTTTCTTACAAGTAACAAATCAGCAAAAAGGAGGAGCAACTTATGTTAGCGATCTTCAATAAAGAATTTAGAGCCTATTTTACCTCTGCTACGGGCTATATTTTCATGAGTTTCTTTTTAATTATGTCAGGGATTTATTTTTCTATTTTCAATTTACTATATGGAGATCCTAGTTATACCTCTGTACTTGGTAGTATCATGATGGTGCTTTTAATAGGAGTGCCCTTAATTACTATGCGTCTACTTTCTGAAGAAACGAAACAAAAAACAGACCAGTTGATTTTAACAGCACCGATACGCTTATCTGGTGTTGTACTAGGGAAGTACTTTGCAGCTCTTGCCTTGCTTGCACTGACTCTTCTCCTAACAGGTATCCAGCCTATTATCATCAGCTTATTTGGAACGGTTGCAGTAGGCGAATTGTTTAGCGGATACTTAGGTTTCTTTTTGTTAGGAGCCGCATTTATTGCTATTGGATTATTTATCTCTTCTCTTACAGATAATCAGGTTGTAGCTGCATTGGTTACCTTTGCAACCTTATTACTTTTAATGTTAATGGACGGTATCCAACAAGCCTTACCTAAAGATCGGACATCCTCTATTGTTTTTGTAGGAATTTTAATTGTTGGTATTGCTCTTTTGGTGTATTTCTCCATCCGAAATATATATGTTAGTCTTGGACTGGCTGTTATTGGCTTTGCATCCATGGCTCTTATCTATGTAACCAATAAAACATTTTATGATGGAATTTTAATTCGATTTTTTGATTGGTTTTCTTTGTTAAAAAGGTATAGTGGATTTTCTATGGGAATATTTGACCTCAGCGCAGTAGTATATTACATTACTTTTAGTGCTGCACTATTATTTTTAACCATTCAAATGATTGAAAAAAGACGATGGAGTTAAAGGGGGACAATCATGAAACGCATCAATATAAAGCAATCATTTCAGAATAAAAAATTTAAATATGGTGGCTATGCTACCATGGTTACGATGATTTTCATTGCCATACTACTGGTGATCAATCTAGTTGTAGAACAAATGGGAATTAAAATAGATTTAACTCAAAATGCGCTTTATTCTTTATCTCAACAAACTTATGATATTCTAGATGGATTAGAGCAAGATGTGACTATTTATGGCCTATATGAAACAGGACAAGAGCAATTGATGGTCAAAGAAGTGTTAGATAAATATGCGAGTAGGTCTAAAAAAATCAATATCCAATATAAAGATCCTATTTTATACCCACAATTTGCGCTTCAATATGAAAAAGATGGTCAAACAGTAAGTTTAGGAAGTCTCATTGTAGAAAGCGGAAATAAGGTTAAAGTGATTAGCCAATACGATTTAGTTAATTATAGTTATAATTATAATAATCCTACTCAATCACAAGCAGAATCTTTGGCTATAGAGCAACGGATTACAGCCGCTATTGATTATGTTACAAGTGAAAAAAATCCTATTATTTATAGCCTTGTAGGGCATAATGAAGAAGCTTTACCTGCTGTTGTAAAAGATCAATTGCAAAAAGAAAATTATACCTTAGAAGACTTAAATTTACTATCTGACGATGTTGCTCTTGGTGAAGGGGATACACTCCTCATTATGACACCAAAACGAGACATTACAGAAGATGAAGATGAAAAAATACGGGAATTTTTAATAAAAGGTGGAAGAGCAATATTCTTGCTAGACTTAGTTGAAGGACAATTACCGATTTTTGAAGATTTAGTAGCTAGTTATGGTGTTGGCCTAGAAAAAGGAATTATTATTGAAGGAGATGCTCAACGTCGTTACCAAAATGCCATTCATTTATGGCCAAACCAAGGACAACATGAAATTTTAAACTCCATTCGATCAGCACAGTTGCCAGTCATTATTCCTGGAGCCCAAGGACTTCAAGTTGAGGAAGTAAAAAGAAGAAGTCTAGAGGTTGAGCCGTTGCTGACTACCAGTAGTAATTCTTGGGGGAAAGTAAATCCTAATGCTACAACATTAGAAAAAGAAGCAGAAGATTTACAAGGTCCTTTCCATGTTGCTGTAGCTGTGACAGAAAAACAATATGAAAACAATGAGGAAATTGTAACAAAAGTTGTCGTTGTCAGCAACACTCAGTTTATTAATTCTCAAATGGCATCTATCAGCGCATTTGGTAATATGGATTTCTTTATGAATAGTGTCAATTGGCTACAAGACCAAAAACAGAACATTACCATACGTCCCAAAAGCTTAACAACACAACGATTAGTCATTAGTGGATTGCAACAGCTTACCTATGCAGGTATTGTAACCATTCTAATTCCGCTGATTGTACTTGCCATTGGGGTAGTGGTTTGGTTGAGGAGGAGACATCGATGAAAAAATCCCATACCCTTATTTTACTAGTGGTCTTGCTAGGGGCGTTACTAGGAACCTCTTTCTATTTAAAAAATCGTCCTGAGGAAGAGACACAAGTAGAAGTAGATGAAGGAAAAATCGAGTTGTCTAGGCATGATCGTGAAGAAGTTGTGAAAATGATTTTAGAAACTCAGGATCATAAACTTGTTTTTGAGAGAGGAGAAAATGGATGGATTGCTAATAATGACCCATCTATTCCTTTAAATGAAAGTAGTGTAAGAGATCTTGAATACAGTTTTAGTAATATGTATTCTGAACAAATTGTAGAAGAAGATCCTGAAGATTTAGATAAATATGGCTTAAAGAAGCCGGCATCAGTAGCTACAGTTATTTTAAAAGATGGCACTGAAAAAACTTTTTATTTAGGAAATAAAACAGCAACCCAAAATACCTATTATCTAATGGTTAAAGGAGATCCAAAGGTTTATACTGTATGGATGAATCATGGTATTCATTTTACAGCTTCTTTGCAAAGTTTTAGGGAGACCACTTTACCTAATGTAGATAACGAGCAAGTGATCTACTTCAAATTGAAACGCCATGAACAACCTACTGTGGAAGTTGTGTTTAATGAAGAAGATGGGGAAGGCAAAGCTTATGGTGTTGGTATTTGGAGTCTAGTACAGCCCTATAAACAAAAACATATGGTTCATTCAGAGGAATTTACTAAAGTGCTTACAGGAATCCCTGTTTTCACAGGGAAAGAACTACAAGATGATCATCCGAAAGATCTTAGTCTTTATGGATTAGATAATCCTATTATGGAATTAGAGATGAAAGATATGGAAAATAATCAAATCCACATCTTATTTGGATCAGAGTATGATAACGGAAAACAATATTTTAAATTGGCTGACGAACCTGCAGTATATGGCATTAGTAAAAGTAGCCTGAGTACTCTTCAAGAGTTGAAGCCTTTTACTCTTCTTGATAAATTTGCATATATCGTCAATATTGATTTTGTTGATCAGATAAAAATAGAGGCTCCAGGGAAAAAGTATACGATTGAACTGAAAAAGGTAGATGAAGATACGACAACTTATTTTATCAATGGAAAAGAGATAGAAGAAAAACCATTCAAAGATTTTTATCAATCTTTAATTGGTATTACTGCTGATGCAGAGAATAAAGAAGAACGAGTTGGGTCACCAGAAATAACAACCACCTTTACCTTGAATGTTGAACCTCATCAAGTCATTGTTCAATATGCTCCTTACAATCGTGATTTTTATGCAGTCATTCGAGATGGCTCATCAGAATTTGTAGCCTCCAAAGGCCAACTAACTCAGATGCTAACAAAGATAGAAAATTTATTGCAAAACGAATAATATAGAGAACTGCTCCAAGGAAAAAATTGGAGCAGTTTTTTATTTTATAAAAATAAAAAAAGACTTGACTAATTATTCATTGAGATGTATAATTATACAAAAGATAAAAGAAGAATAAAGGGAGAGAATAGATATGAAACAAAAAATGAGTATGATGATGATTCTAATTTTATGTATTTCTATTTTGGGAGCTTGTAGCACCCCAAAAGATGGAGGTACAAAAAAAGATACAACAGAAGCTGGTGCAGCAGGCAATAAGAAAACCTTGATCTTAGGTACCAATGCAGAATTTCCCCCATTTGAATATAGAGAAGGGGAAGAAATTGTAGGCTTTGATATTGATTTAGGAAAAGAGATTGCAAAAGAACTAGGACTAGAACTGAAAGTAGAAGATATGATTTTTGATGGCTTGATTCCAGCTTTACAAGCAGGAAAAATTGATATTATCTTAGCAGGAATGACAATAAAACCAGATCGATTAGAAAATGCTAATTTCTCCGATTTCTACTTTACTGCATCTCAAATGATATTATTGCATAAAGATAACGATACAATTCTAGGACCTGATGATCTTGTAAAGAAAAAAATAGGAGTACAATTAGGAACTACAGGAGATGAAGTTGCACAAGAAATTGAAGGAGCAGAAGTAATACAGTTTCCAGCCGCTTATGCTGCGCTTTTAGAGCTCAGTAATAAAAAAATTGATGCAGTTATTTTAGACTTAGAAGTGGCAAAAAGATTTTTAACTCAAAATAAAGATCTTAAAATGCTAGATATAGAATTAACAGAAGAAGAATATGCTGCAGCTATTAATAAAAAAGATACAGAGCTATTAGCTCAAGTTAATGAAGCGTTAAAAACATTGAAAGAAAATGGTACTTATGATACTTTACTAAAGAAATA
>JAAZLH010000042.1 GCA_012799415.1 Candidatus Epulonipiscium sp.
AGAACCTAAAAAATTTACAAAGTCAACATATCTTTGGTATAATAAAAGAAGAATTGTTATTGCTAAAGATCAAATAAAATGTAGGTGAGAAAATGGAAGAACAATACACCATAGAAGGTGTCGTAGAAGATATTATATATAGCAACGAAGAAAATGGTTATACCGTATGTTCTGTACAAACAGAGGACGGAGAAATTGTTTGTGTCGGTACCCTTCCTGGTGTCCACCCTGGTGAAAATTTATCCATCCTTGGTACTTGGAAAGTCCATCCTACCTATGGTGAGCAACTTCAAATTACAGCCTACGAAAAATCTGTACCCAAAACAGAGCTAGGTATTGAAAAATATCTAGCCTCAGGTGTGATTAAAGGCATTGGCCCTACCCTTGCGAAGCGAATTGTAAAAAAATTTGGCACTGATACATTACAGATTATAGAGGAAGAAACAGAACGCTTAGAAGAAGTAAAAGGCATTAGCCTAAAAAAGGCCCAAGAAATTGGAAGTATTTTTCATCAACAAAGAGAGCTGCGAACGGCCATGCTCTTTCTTCAAGACTATGGGATTTCCCCTACCTATGCCCTTAAAATCTACAAAAAATATCAGGGTCAAACCATGGATGTCGTTCGTCTCAATCCCTACCGACTAGCTGATGATATTTTTGGTATTGGTTTTAAAATGGCGGATCAAATTGCGGCTAGTGTTGGGATTGAGAAGGAATCGGAACATAGAATCAAGTCAGGAATCAAATATGTGCTCAACGAAGCGGCAGGAAGCGGACATACCTACCTTCCAGAGGAGCTTTTACTTCATCGTTCCGAACAGCTGCTTCAGGTTTCAGCTGAGCTCATGGAAAATGCTTTAATTGATCTTCATCTTCATAAACAAATATGGAGAGAAAGAGTAGATGAAGAGAAAAGGGTTTACCTCATGCCTTTTTACTATGCAGAACAATCCGTTAGTAAGAAAATTTTAGAGTTGGCTTCTTTATATGAGGCCCAAGACAGTGAAAAAATTCAAAAGCGGATTGGGCAAATAGAAAAAGAGCAGCAAATTGAGCTGGCGGTGGATCAGCGAAAAGCCATTCAGGCAGCCATGGAAAGTGGTGTACTTATTATTACAGGAGGGCCTGGTACAGGAAAAACAACCACCATCAACACAATGATTGCCCTTTTACAAGAAGAAGAACAAGAAGTAATCTTAGCTGCACCGACAGGACGGGCGGCCAAACGAATGACAGAGGCAACGGGGGTTGAAGCTCAAACAATTCATCGACTTCTTGAAATCGCTTTTTTACAAGAAGATAGCCGAAACCAAATGTTTCAAAAAAATGAAGAAGATCCTCTAGAAGCAGATGTTGTCATTATTGACGAAACTTCCATGGTAGATATTTTGTTAATGAATAGCTTACTCAAAGCCATTGCTCCTGGAACTAGATTGATTTTGGTTGGAGATATGGATCAGCTTCCCTCTGTAGGCCCCGGTAATGTTCTAAAAGATTTAATCTTAAGTGGATGTGTACCTGCTGTACGTTTAACAGAAATCTTTCGTCAAGCAGGAGAATCAGCCATCGTCACCAATGCTCA
>JAAZLH010000443.1 GCA_012799415.1 Candidatus Epulonipiscium sp.
CCTTTCAGCTTAGCAACTAAAAGGATATATTATTTAGAGGTGCTTAGCAATGGGGCCTTTTTTAACCAGCTGCACTAATTCTTAGCTTCCGAACTGCTATATTCTTATTTTGCCATAGACACCTTAGATATATCATCTTTGCTGGATATGAGTGTCAACAACTTTTTGCGGTCAGACTCAGAATGCTAAATAGAATCACTTAATGGGTTTTCAAGAAGGAAATAAAAGTAGAACCCCATCGAAATTTAGCATAATTTGTATTTACATGTACAAAGAAGTATGATATATTATTATCGTTCTGTAATTGAACGAATAAAGACAAGGAGAATCTGTAATTGAGATTTTTCAGCCCTACATCGGACCTAAAAGAACTACTATTACTACAACACATTGAAGATAACTCTGAAACATCGCAGCATATAATTGCTAAGGTCATTAATGCAGCGGCTTCTATGGTTAATTTTTATATTAATAGACTAGAGAAAAAAGGATATTTAAAAAGAGATTATCAATCAGCAAAGATAGTCCATTATAATATTACCCATGAAGGAATTAAGAGGAAGAATTATTTGGCCTTTAGTTATTTAAGAGAACTTATTGATGTATATAGACTAGCAAAAGAAAATGTACTAAAATCTGTTGAATCTATTGTAGCTAAAGGATATAGAAATGTATTGTTATATGGTGCCGGAGAAGTAGCAGAAACAATAATTGAAGTAGTTAGGGATAATAAGGATAGTGGATTAAATATAGTTGCTATAGTGGACGATGATAAAGCTAAGATTGGAACAGAAATGCTAGGGTACAAAGTTGTTTCGATAAACAATATTTCTGGAATAAATCATGATGCTATTATTATAACTAGTTATACATATGAGGAAGATATTAGTAAGAAGTTAATGGAGGCTGGTTATCCAAGGGATAGAGCAGTTAGGTTTTTTGGTAGGTAGTAGGTGGGGGGAGCTTTTAGAAACATACATTGTCGGAGGAGAGTTCTTTGAAAGATATAATCAAAGTTAAGCCTGACAGCGCAAAGAAGAGACGTAAAGGTTTTACTCTTATTGAAGTTATAATAGTTATTGCTATTTTAGGTATATTAGCTGTTATAGCTTTACCTAGTGCTGCGGGGTTAGTAGTTATGGTTGAAGAACTAGCCTGTTATTATAACTGTGGACAGACATCAAGAAGTTATAATGCTTATTTATCTTCACTGGGAGAGAAGCATTCTGAAGTGATGTTTAGTAAGTTTATAATTGAATCTGAAAGCGGTATATGTCCTAGAGATCATATAGTAACCTATGAAAATTGTGAGGTTAAGTGTAGTTTTCATAATATTGAAGATGATGGTGGCGGTGAAGAAGTGCCTTATTTGTAGTATTGTGATTGTATGGTTAGAGCGTCGTGAGTATCGTGAAAGGATAAAGAGGCTGTAGGCCTGTAATATCAATGGGTTCAACAGAAAAACAAAAATGTACATTTGTAAAAATTAACCAAATAACATAAACCAGGAAATTAAGGTGCTATACACATAAGCACCGATACATTATATAGAGTTAAACACAAAAGAAACTATTTATGAGAGGGCGAATAAGATGACAGAATTGAGAAGCATTCCATTTTCACCACCAGATATTTCAGATGAAGAAATCAATGAAGTAGTAGATAC
>JAAZLH010000322.1 GCA_012799415.1 Candidatus Epulonipiscium sp.
ATTACTGTATTATATAATGTATCTGTTAAGATCTTCTTTAAAATTATCGGTAATGTGTCTAAAGGCTTCTACATTGTCCATTATTTTTTGAATTTCACTTAAATAAGCACTTACATTGGCGCTAACTTCTTGTGACACAGCAGAATTTTCTTCTGAAATAGCCGCTAAATTTTCCATCGTTTCAAAAACGCTACTAATAGAATTGCTTTGTTCTGCTAATTGATTGATCATATGAATCATATTGTCAGACACAGATTGAATACTATCAACAGCTTGATTACTCATTTTTGCCACATCATCAAGATTGGTTCTTTGTCCTTCTAACACGCTAAATTGCTCGTCAATACGTCCGCTTAGTCCAATAATTTGTTGTGTGAAATGTTCTAGATTTTGATCAATATCTTGTACCGCCGCTTTAGAGCCTTCTGCTAGCTTCCTGATTTCCTCTGCTACAACAGCAAACCCTCGTCCTGATTCTCCTGCCCTAGCTGCTTCTATGGAGGCATTTAGCGCAAGCAAGTTTGTTTGTTCTGCAATCGCACTAACAGTAGTAACAATGGATTTGATTTCACTGGCTTTTCCTTCTAATGCTGTACTTTCTTTTTGAACCGCAGCAAATTGGTTGCCCATATTTTGTAGATCTAACAAAGCTTGTTTAATAGCTGCATCACTATCTTTAATTTGCAGTACAGCCTTTTCTAAAGTATCTTTTGCTTCTTCTTCTTGATGTACAATTTCTTTTAGGCCTTGAATGTTATTGTCTAGTATCGACACTGCTGATTCTGTTTCTACTGCCTGACTGGCAGCACCTTGGGCTACATGTTCTACAATATTGGCAATATCCCCTGATGCTTTGCCCATTTCCTTCGCACTTGTTTCAAAACGTACACCGAATTCTTCCATTTCATCTGTCAGACCTTTAAACCCTACAAAGTCTTTCACGATGGCAGTACTGTATTGATTGATACGGCGATTTAGATCTTCTAATACATCTTTACTTTCTATTTCTATGGTATGGGTATAGTTTTGTTGCATGAGTTGCTGCAATTGCTCTTGGATGATACGTAGGGGCGCAAAAAGCCGACTACCTACTAGATAAGTTGTAGCTCCAACGCCTAAGGCACTGAGGCCTGCGAATAATATACCTTCTGTAAAGAAAGATAGAATAAAGGTAATGATGGCAGTCATCACCATGGTGGCAATTGTAGCTTTACCTTGTAAGGATTTGATAAATCCTAATGATAGCAACTGATTGAATCGGTATCGCTTTTTGTAATAAATAGGTTCTTTGAAAGTTAGTTTGAGCTGACATTCATCTCCTTGTTGAAAGATGTTTTCTATTTTAATGTCTTCTTGGAAATGAGTTTTTACACCTTCTAACATTCCTTGCATATATTCAAACATATGACGTTTCGATCTGTAAGTGAAAATAGCTTCGTGTCTAGATATAGGCTGTATATCTACGTAAGGGGGGGTTGCTCCAGGGATTCTTTCTGAAATAATATTGTGAACATCTTGCATAGAGCGTAAAAATGTATAAAGATTTTTCTTTTGAAAAAAGGCAGGGTACGTTTGTTCAAAGCTTTTAATGTTGTCTTTTCCGATCTCTAACCATACTTCTTTTGAAGTAAGATTTTTTTGGGCAGCTAAAAATTGAATGTAATCCATTATTTTCTTATCTTCTACTTCTTCTACGGGGGTGAAGATCTTATCTGTAGGCCAGCCAACGGTGGCCATACCTTGGTTGACCAATTCATCTCCGTATAATCTTCTTGCGGTTCTGATCCATACAGCTACTACGGTACCTTTCATTTTTCATCGTCCCTTTCTTGTAACTTACTTCCTTATATTATATTCTATATTTAGACAAAGGACAACAAAAATTGCTAGTTATGGCAAACTCCTTTCCCCTTATAACACAAGAGAAATGTAAAAAACACACTTTTTCAAGTTAACTAGGAAAGTTTGGGCTCTTACAAGTAATACGAGTTTTCCTAATTAACAAAAAAGGCAGTTCTTCATGTCATAAGTAATATGAAGAATTGCCTTAAAATAGTTTCTACAGAATAAGCTTTAGCAAATAGAGTAGAATTAGGCCTGGGATGCCTAAAATTCCAATGATGGCTCCATTGAGCAAGTTGATTCCTATTTGTAGCTGAAAGGTAGCAGTGACAAAATTGAGCAGCCAAATAACCAGGAGGCCGATTGCACCGTTTCGTATCATCTTTAAAATCTTTTTTAATGGTTTTGCAAAAATAATGAGTAGGAGGATGAAAGTACATATAAGTATCATCCAAAGTATAACTTTGCTTTCTTGCACAGGTCTCCCCTTCCCTCTTGGACTATTTTGTCCTCTGCACTAAAAGGACTTGCCCATTTTTACTAGTATATTCATAGGGAGGATCGTTTTATGCCTATGGATTATCACTTGATCAATGGATCTAGGCATTAATGCTCATTCCTGATCATTTTTTGCTTGTTTGAGATAGTATTCATACTTGAGTTGTAGGGCTTTGAGTTCATAGATGCAACTATCAATAAGTTCAGGCTCTGTGGCATATTCGAAATTTTGATGAGCAATTTTGAGTTCTTTTTGTACCGTATGTAAAGCTTTTAAATATTCTTCTTGTTCTTCTATTGGTCGTGCTGTTTTTTGATTGAAGGCGAAAACACTCTTTTTATGGGATTTGTTTACTGCTAGTTGGGACTTCATGAAAATACCTCCTGCTATCTTTTACATTATTAAGTATAGTCATATTTTGGAACTTTTATACCTATGTAAAATAATAGCTTTGTCCCTTTTACGCTTTGAAACCTCTCTTTTGATTATCTGGATCAATAACAGCTTCATTAAGTGTCCCTTTTCCATAAGTCAGCCCTGCATAAACCTGTTGAGCATTTTCTAGAACTGGGCCTTGTTGATCGGGGTTTTGTTTGGCTAGTTCTCTCCAAGCTACAAGTAAATTGTTTAAGATTTTCTCCGATTGTTCGATAGGCTCTTTGCCTTTTTGCATACTGGCTTGAATCAATAATTTATTCACATAAAGATATAAACTCATAATTTCCATAGAGATATCATAGCTAAGATCTAAAGATTCCATGAGGTTACGTAATAATTTTTGGGCTTGTTCTATATGTGTTAAGAAAGAAGTTATTTCTTGGGTCGTTAGACTGTCCTTAGCCTTTTGTAGGTGATTCAAAATGATTTCATAGGTAATTTGGATAAGCTGTGTAGGTGTGGCGTTGGCAATTCGGGCTGTTTGATTGTCCATCTGTTTTCTCCTTTACAGTTTTATATGGTAGGTGTAAGATCGGAACGTGGAAAATAGAGTAGCAAAAGCTACTCTATTTGGGTTTGTATTATCCTTGTAGTAATTGTAATACCATTTGTGGCCGCTGGTTTGCTTGGGCTAGCATGGATACGCCAGCTTGGGCTA
>JAAZLH010000043.1 GCA_012799415.1 Candidatus Epulonipiscium sp.
GATTTAGCCAAACAGTATGAAGGTATTGTTGATGCCATTTCTGTCCTTACAGAAGAGAGGTTTTTCCAAGGTAGCCCTCAATATTTACAAGATATTAGTGAGATATCCTCTTTACCTTTATTACAAAAAGATTTTGTCATTCATCCAGCTCAGATTGTGGAAGGGCGAAAAAATGGAGCCAGTTGTATCCTGATCATTGCTGCTATTACTACAGAAAAACAACGGGAAGAATACGTGAAACTAAGCAAAAAACTAAAGATGGATGTTCTTGTAGAAGTTCATACTAAACAAGAATTAGAAGAAGTGCTTCCTTTAGAAAATATTTGGATTGGTATTAACAATCGAGATCTTCATAGTTTTACTGTCGATCTAGCAATTACGGAAAAGTTAATGGAATGGATCCCCGAAGACAAAAAGGTAATTAGTGAAAGCGGTATATGTACCCAGGAAGATGTGAAAAGAGTAGCAAAAGCAGGAGTCAAGGGCATTTTAGTTGGAGAAAGCTTTATGAAAGCCAAAGATATGAAATCTCTAGGAGAGCAATTTAGAGCAGGGGCCAAGGAGAAATAATTATGAAAATAAAAATTTGCGGTATTACCCAAGAAAAAGAAATTCCTATTTTAAATGCTTTACAAATTGATTATGTTGGATTGGTTTTTGCCAAAAGCAAGCGACAAATTCAGAAAGAAAAAGCAAAAGAGCTAATGAAAAAATTAGATCCCATCATTCAAGTTGTAGGCGTTTTTATGGATCAGCCCCTAGAAGAAGTTCTTCAAATCGCATCTTATTGCCATTTAAATATCATTCAACTCCACGGAAAAGAAAGCCCAGCCTATTGTAGTCAATTGCCCTATCCTATATGGAAAACCATGTCTATAAAAGAAAAGCAAGAGACAGAAAATCTACAGGAAAGGTTGAACTCTCTCTATGCTCCCTATATTCAAGGGATTGTATTAGATGGACCCAAAGGGGGAAGTGGAGTTCCTTTTCCTTGGCATTGGGTAGGGGAAAAAATATGGAATCAACCATTAATTCTAGCAGGAGGGCTGACTTCAAGTAATGTAAAAGAGGCCATTCATATTGTAAGCCCTCAAGTGGTAGATGTAAGCAGTGGAGTAGAAGAACAAGGCTTAAAAAGCCCAAGAAAAATACAACAATTTGTAAAGGAGATTCGATATGGATAGAAAATTTGGAAATTATGGGGGGCAATATGTAGGGGAAACCCTTATGGCTCCTCTGGAAGAGTTAGAAAAGGCATATAAAAAATACAAAGATGAACCTACATTTAAGAAAGAACTTGACCATTATCTAAAAAACTATGTAGGACGGGAAACACCTTTATACTATGCAAAAAACTTGAGCCAATATGTAGGAGGGGCTAAGATCTATCTTAAGCGAGAAGATCTCAATCACACTGGTGCCCATAAAATCAATAACTCTTTAGGTCAAGTATTGCTAGCCAAGGCCATGGGTAAAAAAAGGGTTATTGCTGAAACAGGTGCAGGACAACATGGCGTTGCTACTGCTACAGCGGCTGCCTTATTAGGGCTTGAATGTACAGTCTTTATGGGAGCAGAAGACATGAAAAGGCAAAAATTAAATCTCCATCGCATGAAAATGCTAGGTGCCACCATTCATCCTGTTACCAGTGGTACACAGACCCTAAAAGATGCTACGAATGAAGCTCTCCGGTACTGGTCTAGCCAAGCAGATACTACTTTTTATGTTATTGGTTCCGTTGTTGGACCCCATCCATATCCCACCATGGTACGAGATTTTCAGCAAATCATTGGGAAAGAAACTAAAAAGCAAATTCTAGAAATAGAGGGTAGATTGCCTAACCTTATTGTCGCAGCCGTGGGAGGCGGCAGCAATGCCATAGGAATCTTTCATCCCTTTTTAGAAGAAGATGTTCAGTTAATAGGAGTGGAAGGAGCCGGTAAAGGGATCCATACGAAAGAACACGCAGCGGCTCTTCAGAAAGGAAGTATAGGTGTTTTTCATGGCATGAAAACCTATTTCCTTCAAACAAAGGAAGGAAATATTCAAGAAGCTTACTCTATCTCTGCAGGGCTGGATTACCCTGGTGTTGGGCCAGAGCATGCTTGGTTACACGATGAAGGACGAATACAGTATGTAGCTGTCACAGATCAAGAAGTACTAGATGCTTTCTACTTACTTAGCAAAACAGAAGGTATTATTCCAGCTTTAGAAAGTGCCCATGCATTGGCTTATGTATGTAAAATAGGGGGGAACTACACCAAAGAGGAAATCATTATCATAAACTTGTCAGGCAGGGGAGATAAAGATGTAGAAAGTGTCGGCCAATATGAACAAAGTCAAAACCTAGCCTATGATAAGGAGGGAAAACAATGAATCCGATTCAGCAAGTATGGAAATCTGCCAAAGAAAAAAACAGAGTAGCTTTTATTCCCTATATTACAGCAGGTTATCCTAGCCTAGATCAAACCATAGAACAAGTGCATATACTAGAAGAAAGCGGTGCAGATATAATAGAGCTAGGCATTCCCTTTTCTGACCCTACAGCGGACGGACCAGTACTTCAGCAAGCTGCACAGCAAGCCATCAACAACGGATTTACTTTGGTCGGGTTATGGCAGGCGATTACAGCCATTCGGCAAAAAACCAAGATTCCTTTGGTCTTATTGGTCTATTACAATACGATTTACCATTATGGTATAGAAAACTTTACAAAGCAATGTAAAGATCTAAGTATCAATGGATTGATTATTCCCGATCTGCCAGTAGAAGAGCAAGAAGAAATTAGTCCTTATCTAGATGAAGAATTATATCTTGTCCCCCTAGTTGCTCCTACTTCTAAAAAGCGAATAGCTAAAGTTATTGAAAATGCCAAAGGTTATATTTACTATATATCCTCTTTGGGAGTTACAGGTGTCCGAAGTCTAGAAAAAAATGAAATAGCATCAGAAATAGAAATCGTAAGAAAGCAAACAACACTTCCCATTGCTGTTGGATTTGGAATCTCTACCCAAGCTGATATCGATGAATTTTCATCTTATGTAGATGGCATTATAATAGGAACAGCTATTGTACAGCACTTTGAAAAAGGAGGAGGAAAACTAGCCTATTGTTTTGAACAAAGAAAAGACTGAGATCGTTTATCAATAATATCTTGAATTCTCTGTATCTTCATGCTATGATTAGGGATACAATATAGATATACATGGCCAAAATCAAATTTATCGCAGACTATATATCGTCTGCTTGGCGGCTAATTTGCTTTAGTGGTTATGGACATGTGTATCGATAAGAATAGGAGGGCAAAGATTGAAAGCAAAAATGTATTCGATAAAAGAAGAAATTATTAATGCCATTACCCACGGATTTGGGATCATTGCTAGCCTGATTGGATTGGTTATCCTCCTAATTTATGCAATTATGGAACGGAGCACGATTTCCATAGTAGCCTTTAGTATTTATGGTTTTTGTTCCTTAGCCCTATATACCTCATCTACTGTATACCATAGTATCCAAAATGAAAAATGGAAAAAGATTAGTCGTGTTTTTGATCACTCTTCTATTTTTCTACTCATTGCAGGTACTTATACTCCTGTCGCTTTACTTACTATGACGGGCTATTGGAGAATCGGTATATTGGCCAGTGTTTGGGTTATTGCCATCCTTGGCATTGGATTTAAAATTATTACTTTTCCAAATTTTGATAAGCATAAGGTGTTTTCTCTTAGCCTCTATATTCTTATGGGCTGGATTGTGATCGTGGCGTTACGTCCCATGCTGAAAGCGATTCCCTTAGGCTTTTTTGGATGGTTGCTAGCAGGTGGTCTTGTATATACATTTGGTACCATCTTTTATTCTATTAAAAAAATACCTTACCACCATGCCATCTGGCATCTCTTTGTTTTAGCTGGCAGTGTACTACATTTTGTAGGCATTTACAAATATTTAATATGAACGAGGAAAGTTTGTTTTGCTTGAAGGGATCAAATTTTTCTAGTTCACTTGAAAAAGTGTTTTTTACACTTTTCTTGTATAAAAGCAGATCAGGTTCAGTTGAATAAAGTAGCTGAATCTCGATCTGTTTTCTGTATAGATATCCTATTACAGGAAGTATTTTATCATATAAAAAAGGAGCTTTGACATGAAAAAAAGATATCAACTAGCAGAAGTGACTCAAGCTTTAGTGGCAGTAGCCCAGGGACGAGAAAAAGCAGAACTTGTTATCCAAGGGGGCAAATGGGTGAATGTCAATACTGGTGAAATCATTGATAATACGGATATAGCCATTACCCATGGACGAATTGCCCTTGTAGGTGATGCTAGCCACACCATTGGAGAAAATACAAAAGTAATTGATGCCAAAGGAAAATACATGACACCAGGCTTTATGGATGGACATCTACATGTAGAAAGCAGTATGATGACCGTACGAGAATACGCTAGGGCTGTGATGCCTAGAGGGACAACAGCCATTTATATGGACCCCCATGAAATTGCAAATGTTCTTGGTGTAGAAGGGGTACAGGTTATGTTAGAAGATGGCAAAGAAGTACCTCTTAGAGTTTACGGTGTAATGCCTTCTTGCGTACCAGCCACACCAGGATTTGAAGACACAGGAGCTATGATTGGTCCTAAAGAAATTAGAGAAGCAATGAAACAGGAAGAAATGGTAGGCCTTGGGGAAATGATGAACTTTCCTGGTGTACTATCAGGAGATGAAGAGGTGCACGATGAGCTTCGTGCTACATTAGAAGCCAATAAGACCATTACAGGGCATTATTCCATTCCAGAAACAGGTTCAGGGCTGAATGCTTATATCGCATCAGGAGCTCGTTGTTGCCACGAATCTGTAAGGAAAGAAGATGCTCTTGCAAAAATGCGACTAGGTATGTACGCTCAAATACGAGAAGGTTCCGCATGGCATGATTTAAAAGAAACCATAAAAAGCATTACAGAACATCAAGTTGATACAAGATATGCTACATTAGTTAGTGACGATACCCATCCTCACACATTGCTACATCAAGGCCATTTAGATCATATTGTTAAACGAGCAATAGAAGAAGGAGTTAATCCTATTACTGCTATTCAAATGGTTACCATCAATGTAGCCCAATGTTTTCAAATGGATCAAGATTTAGGTAGTATATCACCAGGACGTTATGCAGATATTTTATTGTTAAGTGATTTAACGAAGGTCATGGTAGATCAAGTTATTATCAACGGGGAGTTGGTAGCAGAAGAAGGAGAACTTGTTATTGATTTGCCCTCTATAGCATATCCTGAGTTTACTAAAAAAACTATGAATCTAGCTAGCCCCTTAACCAGTCAAGATTTTCTAATCAAAGCACCTATAGGTAACGAAGGCGTGATAAAAGCTCGTATCATTGAGATTATTGAAGCCAAAGTAGGTACCATCATGAGAGAATGTGAGATGGCTATTGAAAATGGAGAAGTAGGGGTAGATATAGAGAGGGATATTATCAAGGTAGCTGTTGTAGAGCGACACCGAGCTACTGGTACCATAGGGCAAGGGTTTGTAAAAGGTTTTCACCTAAAAGAAGGAGCCATTGCATCTACAGTGGCACATGATGCTCATAACCTTCTTATTATCGGTACCAATGATGAAGATATGGCCCTTGCTGGAAATACTTTAGCAGACGTAGGTGGGGGGATGGTGGCTGTTAAAAATGGAAAAGTCATTGCTCTTTTACCCCTTCCCATTGCTGGATTGATGTCCGAAGAACCTGCCAAAAAAATTGCTCCATTGGTAGAAAAGGTAGACAACGCATGGCAAGAGCTGGGATGTGATTTGATTTCACCCTTTATGACCATGGCTTTAATTTCTTTAGCCGTTTTACCAGATATTCGTCTTACAAATAGGGGACTTGTAGACACCAATACATTTCAGTTTGTGGATTTATTTATCTAATATTCAAAGGGTAAGTTGGAAAAAAGAAAAACCCCCCTCTATATAGAGGGGGGATTATTTGTCTCAGTAAATGAGAGACAGCCCGGCGATCATTGTTTTATGAACTGCCATACTTCAATAGGCGGTTCAGTCAAAGAATCAATACTCCTTTATTAAACTTCAAAACATCACATTCAAAACATGAAATACTTAAAGTTTACATTTTACATAGAACTAAATACATTCACGTACAGTTTACAGTTAACAACAACATTAAAGGTTCACTTTACTCTAGCATCCGTTCATTTTAGTGAAATATGCATTACATTTTAAATCATATTCAATTGTCACTTGCTTTTCTACGCAATTCATAAAACTTTAGACCCGTAGCTTTGCGTCCTTACCTTTCGGCAAGTTTGCGTTCTCTCTCTTAAAGTTAAGTAGCTAAGCATATATATTAGTTACTTAACTTGA
>JAAZLH010000323.1 GCA_012799415.1 Candidatus Epulonipiscium sp.
TATCTGGTGTGGCTGTAGCTACAATTATTAAATCTAATTCCTCAGGGGTTATTTCAGCATCTTCCATAGCTTTTTTAGCAGCCCTAGTAGCCAAATCAGATGTTGCCATTTCACTATCTACCACTCTCCTAGAGCTAATACCTGTTCTGCTTTTTATCCATTCATGGGAAGTATCCATAATTTTTTCTAAATCCTTGTTGCTTACTATCTTTTCAGGCAAATAACTCCCTGTACCAATTATTCCAACAGAAAACTGATTACTCAAATTAATCCTCTCCTAGCCTAAAAATCTCCTTAGATATTTCTTCCACCACATTATTCTTTACAAAATTTGTTGCCTGTCTAATTGCATTTTTAATAGCTTTTGCATCAGAACTACCATGTGCCTTTATTAAATTTCCTTGCACCCCTAAGAATGGTGCTCCACCATATTCAGTGTAATCAAATTTTGTTTTAAAATCTTTTAATCCTGTCTTTAAAATAGCAGCAGCTAGTTTACGTAATGTATTTTTGGTAAACTCATTCTTTAATTCAGAAAAAATTGTACCGGCTATACCTTCGGTCAATTTTAAAATAATATTTCCTGTAAATCCATCAGTAATAATAACATCTGCATAACCTGATGGAATATCCCTAGCTTCTACATTTCCAGCAAAATTGAACTTTGCATCTTTACAGAGCTTATATGCTTCCTTGGTAATATCATTACCTTTACCCTCTTCAGTTCCTATATTGGCAATACATATTTTAGGTGATTTTATATTTAGCACCTTTGATGCATATATATTACCCATGATTCCAAACTCTAAAAAATTTCTGGGCTTACAATCAGCATTTGCTCCACCGTCAATCAAAATTGACACACCCTTTGTAGTTGGATATACCGGAGCTAAAGCAGGTCTATCAATTCCCTTTATTCTTCCTAAAATAAACAATCCACCTGCCAAAAGAGCACCTGTGTTCCCGGCAGAAATAATGGCATCTGCCTTTTTCTCCTTCACAAGATTTAGGCCCACCACCATAGATGAATCCTTTTTTCGTCTAATAGCAGCAACTGGTTGATCTTTGTTATTAATCTCTTCACTACAATGAATAACTTCTACATGTTCTTTTGGATAATCATATTTTTGTAATTCTTTTCGAATCCTATCTGCATCACCGGTAAAAATAATATTTATACCATAGTCATTTGCAGCTTGAATACCCCCAGGTACTGTAACCTCCGGGCCATAATCCCCTCCCATTGCATCCAAAACAATTCTCATTCTTCTACTCCCCCATCTCCATCTATAACAACTAAAATAAATTTTCCCCGAAAAACTTGTTTTTGGTTTACTTTAATACGTACATGTACAAAATGATTATTGCCTCTAACTCTTACTGCCTCTGCCTTTGCCACCAATTTTTCCCCTGCTTTAACAGGGTTTAAATATTTAATATTTGATACTCCTGTTAAAGCCACCTCAGCATCTATTACTGCCATAGCCAGTGACTCCGCTTGAGAAAAAATATGATGTCCCCTTACAATATTAGTTTTACTAAAGGCCATATCCTTAGTGGTTTCTAATACGGATATCCCACTCACACCTAGATTCAAATCAATTAATTCTCCTATTATTTCCGTCCCTATAATACTTCTAACTTTTTGATAATTATTTTTAGCCACATTTTTAATGCGTTCTCTAAGTTCTGGTATTCCAAGTTCTAATCTATCTAAACGTATAGTTTGTATACTAACATCAAATTTAAGCGATAAATCCTCATCCGTTAAAAATGGTTGGTCTTTTATTAATTCAATTAATTTCATTTGACGAACCCTCTTGACAGGCCGCTTCATTATATATCACCCCATATTTAGTACTAAGGATTAGTACCTGATACTAACCCTTAGTATATATTAGCACTTTTTAAAAATCAAGTGTTTTTTTATTAGCTTTAATATTTTACAATAAAAAAATAGTAATGAAAATCATTACTATTTTTGTGATAATTATTAATCTACTGATATAACCTCTTTGTTTTTGTAATATCCACATTCTGGACATACA
>JAAZLH010000324.1 GCA_012799415.1 Candidatus Epulonipiscium sp.
AAGGGTACCTATGCTATTTATCATGAAGATGGTTTGGATTATAATGAGCTAAAAGTCTATATGAATGAAAAAGGTGATTTAGTAGGATATCCAAAGGCAAAAGAAATTACCCTAGATGAATTTTGGGCTTTATCCGTGGATATTTTAATTCCATCAGCTTTAGAGAATGCAGTAACGGCAGATGTTGCTAATAAAATTCAAGCGAAATTAGTTTGCGAAGCAGCCAATGGTCCCCTTACACCAGAGGCAGATGAAATCTTAGAACAAAAAGGGATTACTGTAACACCAGATATTTTAACCAATGCAGGTGGTGTGACTGTATCCTATTTTGAATGGGTTCAGAATCTCTATGGTTATTATTGGGGAGAAGATGAAGTACAAGAAAAAGAAGAAATTGCGATGGTGAATGCTTTTAAAGCCATTTGGGAAATTAAAGAAGAGTATAATGTAACGGTTAGAAAAGCAGCTTATATGCATTCAGTTAAAAAAGTAGCTGAAGTAATGAAATTAAGAGGATGGTACTAAGCATAGAGCCCCCTATGGTATAATAAACCTATAGGGGGCTTTGCTCTTATAAAAGACTTGTGTAAGAAAAGATGATTCCCCCCCTAATACTAAAAACCCTATTAGACTTTTCTACGTTAAGACGGAAAACCTAATGGATATATTTATTTGATAGAAAGAAACAGAGTACTTCATAGAAATGATAGCATTTTTCACTCTATTCTGTTACAATAAAGTAGCGCTTTACCCTAAGGGATATTTTATAAAAACAAAGAAAATCTAAGGGTAGAAATATAGAGAACAAGGAAAAAGGTGAAAGAAATGCCTATTAAAATACCTAATGATTTACCAGCAGGAGAGGTCTTAGCAAAAGAGAATATTTTTATTATGGATGAGCATCGGGCCATTCGTCAGGATATTCGAGAATTAAAGATTGTTATTCTTAATTTAATGCCCAAAAAACAAGTAACAGAAACTCAGATTCTCCGATTGTTAGGTAATACACCGCTACAAGTGGAAATCACCCTATTGCATCCTCAAACCCATGAAAGTAAAAATACTTCAAAAGATTATTTACTAACTTTTTATAAAACATTTGATCAGATTAAAGGGGAAAAATTTGATGGAATGATTATTACGGGTGCGCCTATTGAGCATTTACCTTTTGAAGAAGTGACTTACTGGGAAGAACTAACAGATATTATGGAATGGACGAAGGAACATGTTACTTCTACTTTGCATATCTGTTGGGGGGCCCAGGCAGGATTGTATTACCATTATGGAGTTCCTAAATATCCTTTACCTCAAAAAATGTTTGGGGTTTTTCCCCATACAATAGAAAAGCCTGAAGTAAAATTACTCCGAGGCTTTGATGATTTGTATTATGTTCCTCAATCTAGACATACAGAAATTCGGCAATCAGATATAGATAAAGTTCCAGAATTAAAAACCTTATCTATTTCAGAAGAAGCAGGGGTATATTTGGTTATTTCAGAAGATGAAAAGCAAATATTTGTAACAGGGCATTCAGAATATGACCCTCTTACATTACAAGAAGAATATTTTCGAGATAAAAATAAGGGGTTAGATATCGAAGTTCCTAAATATTATTTTCCAGAAGATGATCCTGCAAAATATCCATTGGTTCGATGGAGGGGACACGCCAATTTATTATTTTCTAATTGGCTTAATTATTATGTATACCAAGAGACCCCTTATGATTTATCTAAAAGATAAAAGTATTTATAGATATTACTTTCTACCATAGATTCAATCTTTAGCAAGGAAATGATCTATGGTTTTACATATTTTTTCGTATTACTTTAAGATCCTCTCGGGAAAAACAGCCTAAGGCTCCTATCATTAGAAGATATACAAGGGCTAAAAAACAGATAGATAGTACAGTTGCTAATCCAAAGGAAAAGTAAGGTGTGATTAAATGCTTTTGTATTGATAGGGTGATGAAAGAAGCACCAATACCAGCAAGAGCAGGTTTTAAAATCCAGAGATTATAGTCGATAGCAAGATCGGTCTTTTGTACTATTTTATTAAGATGAAGGCTAGTTACTAGCAAGGCACTTAAAATCATAGCCCAAATAAAGCCTTGTATCCCTAGTAATGGGACACCAAAATAAATAATGAAAATACGTAGGCCAGAGCCCCCAATTGAATGGCGGAAAGATGCCATTTGTTCTCCTAGTCCATTTAAAATCCCACCTAGAGTGCTTTGAAAATATAAAAAAGGGCAAAGCCAAGCAAGAGAATACAAAATCTTACCTACATCTTCTTGACGATAAATAAGCATGGCTAAGGGATGGGAAAAAAGAATAAATAAACAAGCGGTACCAATGCCAACGATTAATGAAATTTGTAGAGATTTAGCGGAGGCATATTCAACACGATGTTTATTTTTTAGTGCACTAGCTTCTGAAATGGCTGGAATTAAGGTCATAGATAAGGAATTAGTAATAATAGATGGAAAAAAAATTAAAGGCATGGCCATTCCTGAAAGTTGGCCATATAGGCTAATTGCTGTTTTATAAGAGAGACCAAATAGCTGTAATCTAGAAGGGATCATAATGGTTTCAACACTTTGAAGAATAGAGGAAAACCCTCTGTGCATGGTAAGAGGCATAGCGATGCTAAGGATAGCAGCTAGCCCCTTACTAGTTGATAAAACTCTGTAGGAAGATTGAGAAAAGGTTTTTTTCTTTTGAGATCTTTTATATGCGATATAAATGTATGCAAATGAGACCATTTCTCCTATAGTCATACCAATGGCAGATACAGCGCAAGCATAAACTAAACCCTTTGGAATAAACCAACCTGCTAGAAAATAAATACTAGCCATACGGGCTATTTGTTCTATCACTTGTGAAGCAGCAGGATGATCCATTTCTTGCAATCCATAGAAATATCCTTTTAATGTAGACGCAGCTGCCATAAAAGGAAGGGAAAAGGCTAAAATTCCTAAAGATAATGCGGTACGTTGGTCTTTTAAAATAAATTGACTAATCCAATTGGACCCTAGTAGCAAAATCATCATAAGTATCCATGCGATTCCAACAGAAATCACCAATGATAAATGCAAAATTTTTTTTGCATTGGCAGGTGATTTTTTTGCGTTTTCTTCCGCAACCAGTTTAGAAACGGCTACAGAGATGCCAGCAGATGAAAGGGTATAGCCAAGCATATAAATAGGAAAAACTAACTGGAACAGACCCATTCCCTCTGCTCCAATTAAATGGGACATATAAATTCGATAAACAAAGCCTAAAATACGTGTAATGAGTCCTGCTATTGCCAGGATAATAGTTCCACCAAGGAGTGAACGCTTAGACATAAGATCCCTTCTTTCAAAAATGTCTTTTAGACAATGTATTCAAACTTTGCTTGTCCTATGCTGTCCAAATTTATTTAAACTAAGTAAGTTCATTTTACTTGCAAAGAATGGGGCTTTTCGAGCCATTTGAAAAAAAGCATATTTTTTATTTTCTATTACAATTTTTAAATCAATATTTAAACTAAACTTTGTGAAAAAAATAGCATGAAAGATAGCTAAAAACTTCTACTTATAGTATACTAAAAGGAGTAAAAGTACTAATTTAGTAGTGCAGTGGAGGAAGAGGAAAAGGATGAGAAGAGAAATTTCTATTTCTAAGCTTCAAAAAATTTTAGTTATACTGCATATTGCTCAGTGGGTAGCAATTTTCTTACTTTTGGTTAATCGTATTTTGCTTCAGTTTGAATATATTCAGCAGAATGTGTTTAACCAACCAGGGTTTTTATTATTATTTATTTTAATCATTATTGCTTATAACAGTTATATTAACTGGAAAGACTTTAAAGAGTTTATATGGTGGAAAGAGCAATCTCATATGTATAAGGATGCTTACGAAAATATTAAAATTTTGAATCGAGATTTACGTTCTCAGAGACATGACTTTTTAAACCATATTCAGATTTTATATAGCTTAGTGGAGCTTGAAGAATATGAAGAGGTAGGAAAATATCTTCATACCCTGTATGGGGATATTGGAAAGTTAAATAAACACATTAAAACAGCCCATCCTGCTATTAATGCATTGCTCCAGGCTAAGTCTTATGATGCTCAAAAAAGAGATGTAGATTATCAAGTCATTATTCAAACCAAATTAGAAGAACTAACAGTTTCACCTTGGGAACTATGTCGCTGTTTAGGAAATTTGATTGATAACGGACTAGAAGCAGCAACAGAAGTTCAAGGCTTAAAGCAATTGACAGTAACGATTAGTGAAGACTTAATCAATTACGATTTTTTAATTAGTAATACAGGCGTACCATCGGATTTTACATCTTGGGAAGATTGGCTAGAGGCAGGATATACAACAAAAAATAAAAAAGGCCATGGAATGGGGCTTTATATTGTGAAGCGGATTCTAGATGAGTGCCAAGGGAAAATAGAAATTCATTCTAGTGAAGAACGGACCATTGCTACGATTCGAATTCCTAAATTGGCAAAAGAGTGACATTTGGAGCAGAAAAATGTATAAGATAAACCGGAAGCATTGTCAAGAAGTAGGTTTAGGTATAAGATAGAAGTATAACATCCTAGGAGAAAGGAGGATTCATATGCATTATCTTGCGATTGGAATACTAATCATTGGCATTGTATTATTAACCATAGAAATTTTTGTGCCGGGATTTGGGATTTTTGGAATTCTTGGTATCTTAGCTATGGTTGCTGGTATCGTTCTTACGGCACAAAATCTATGGCAAGGTATTTTAATGTTCTTAGGAATGGCTGTGTTTCTCACTACAATCTTTACTATTTTCATGCGTTGGGTTACGCAAAAGCAGTTGTATAGCTCACTTATTTTACGAGATGTGGGACAAAAAGAAAAACGAGAATATGATGATATGGATTATTTTATTGGAAAAATAGGGGTGGCAGCAACTCCATTACGTCCATCAGGTCATGTAGATTTCAATGGGGTTCGTTTAGATGTTTTATCTAGTGGCCCTTTTATTCCACCGGGGCAAAAGGTGATAGTTACTGAGGTTTCAGAAAATAAAATCATTGTAGAACGTTTGGAGGAAAATAAACAACAAGGAAATGAGAGATTACAGTAAGTGTTTAAATTTAAGTAAGTATTACAAAAGGATTTAGAATAAATCGATGGAGTGAAAGTGATTCATTGATTTTAATAAAAATATGATGAGTAAAAGGAGTGGTACTATGTTTGAAATTTTACCGTTATTGATTATTTCTGTACTTGTACTTGTTTTGGCTGTTTTCTTTAGTTTTGTACCTGTTGGGCTTTGGATATCAGCTCTCGCAGCAGGAGTTCGAGTCAGTATCTTTACCTTAATTGGAATGCGTCTTAGAAGAGTTCGACCTGTAAGAATTGTTCAACCTTTGATTAAAGCATCCAAAGCGGGTCTTGACATTAGTATTAATCAATTAGAATCCCATTTATTATCTGGTGGTCATGTAGATAATGTAGTAGATGCACTTATTGCAGCCCATAGGGCAGATTTACAGCTAAGTTTTGAACGAGCGGCTGCTATAGATTTAGCAGGTAGAAATGTATTAGAAGCAGTAAGAATGAGTGTTAAGCCTAAGATTATCGAGACTCCTATGGTAGCGGCTGTAGCTAAAAATGGTATTGAGGTAAAAGCCATTGCAAGAGTAACGGTGCGAGCGAACCTTCCACGATTGATAGGAGGTGCAGGAGAAGAAACTATACTGGCTCGTGTAGGAGAAGGGATTGTAACGACCATAGGAAGTGCAGATGCTCATAAAGAAGTATTAGAAAATCCTGATCTCATTTCAGAACGAGTGCTTAGTAAAGGTCTTGACTCTGGTACAGCTTTTGAAATTTTATCCATTGATATTGCAGATGTGGATGTAGGCCGAAATATTGGAGCCCAATTACAAATTGAGCAAGCAGAAGCTGATAAGCAAATTGCTCAAGCAAAGGCAGAAGAAAGAAGAGCCATTGCTATTGCACAAGAACAAGAAATGAAGGCTAGGGTGCAAGAGATGAGAGCTAAAGTTGTTGAAGCGGAAGCACAGATTCCTCAGGCTCTAGCTGCGGCACTTAGTAGTGGAAATATGGGTGTAATGGATTATTATAATTTAGAAAATATTAAAGCAGATACAAAAATGCGAGAAGGTATTGGAATTGAAGATATTTCCTCTAATGAATAAAAGGAGGAGTGAAAGTGGAAAATAAAAGAAACCAAAAAACACAAGTAAGACAAAAAGCAAAAGCAGGTAAAAAAGCACAATCAACAAAAAAAACAAAAAGATCTGAGCCAGGCAAAGGAAAACAAGAGTTTAAAAGACCAGATCGGTTGGTAGAGAAGCATACACCTAGGGGTGAACAAAAGCTACAAGCAGTATCCCCATCTCCAACAGCCATTAGTAGACAAGATTTAAAGAGAGCTTTTATTCTACAAGAATTATTGTTTAGCAAACCGTTAGCTCTGAGAAGGGAGAAATAAGCATTGCTTCGTGTACTCATTGTAGATGATGAAGAAAGGATGCGTTATATCCTAAAAAAGGCACTAGAGAAATTTCCAAACTTAGTACTCCTAGGAGAAGCAGCTGATGGAACAGAGGCAGTCAAGTTAGTTGAAGAAATAAGACCAGATGTAGTATTTATGGATGTAGAAATGCCTGGGGTCAATGGGCTAGAAGCAGCAAAGATGATTGCAGATATTGACCCCAAGTGTATGATTATTTTTATTACTGCATATCAAGAATATCGGCCAGAGGCTTTTGAACTCTATGCCTTTGATTATATAGTAAAGCCTTTTCAAATGAAACGCCTTGAACAGACAATACAGCGAATCCAGCTGTTAAAGCCAAGATTAACACCTCCCTCTTCTACTATGGCTATCTCTCATATTTTGCTTAAAAATAGAGAAGGTATGGCAGTTATTAACCCAAAGGATATTATTCTAATTCAACGAGAAGAAAGGTCAACAATTATTATTACAGAAAAAGATCGTTTTACAACATCAGAAACTTTAAGTGAATTAGAAGAAAAATTACCATCTCAGTTATTTTTAAGAAGTCATAAATCTTATATTATACAGATTGAAAAAATTAAGCGAATTCATCCTTATGGGCGCTGGACTTATGTGATTCAATTTGAGGGGACGAAAGAAGATGCATTATTAACAAAAGAGAAAGCAAAATTATTAGAAGAGAGATTTCATTTTACCATCGGGTAGGAGGGCTGTTAGATGTATTATGAGCAAAAAAAATATGATGGAAAAAAAGAAAAAAGATTTGAAACTATCTACTCACAAGGTATGATGGAAGTTACGAAGATACTCTTAGATAAAGAAACGGGCGTTCAATATTTATATCATACAAATGGGAGTGCGGCAGGGCTAACTATCTTGATGGATTCACAAGGGCATCCAATGATTGAAAAAAGTAATAATAAGAATGACTGGTAGGTTTTATTTTAGGAGGGATTGTATGGTGCCAAAGGGTGTCGTACAATCCCTATTTTTTAACAAGTTTTTATTTGTTTGAGTTGTTTTTTCTCTTTGGTTTATTTGAATTTTCGTTCTTATTATCTTTCGCTTTGTTGTTATTATTTCTGTCATTTTTTTTCTTATCATTATTAGGTTTTTCTTTATCTCTATTGGTATTAGGTTTATCTTTAGTTGTTTTATTTTTTTCAGAGTTATTTTTGTTTGCTTTATTAAATTGTTTCTCGTTTTCTTTAGCATCTTTGAGGATTTCCTTTTCTTCATCCTTTTTATTTTTCAGATCTTTTTTGTCCTTAGGATCCTTATTAGATGTAGTATCTTCAACTTCGTCTTTTGTATCTTTCACAAAAGACGTAATTTTTATGGAAGATGAATTCTTAGTGATAATTTCTTCAACTTTCATAGTTTTAATTTCTTGTATAGACTCATTAGGGTTGTCTTTTTGAATTTCCTTGT
The DNA here is from genome assembly GCA_012799415.1 of Candidatus Epulonipiscium sp. Taxonomy (GTDB): domain Bacteria; phylum Bacillota; class Clostridia; order Lachnospirales; family JAAYNZ01; genus JAAZLH01. Next base: position 7,954 of record JAAZLH010000324.1, read on the forward strand.
ATAATTCAT
>JAAZLH010000325.1 GCA_012799415.1 Candidatus Epulonipiscium sp.
GAAATAAATATCCTATTTATGTGTATCCCCTAGATTGTTTCACTTTATGGGGAATCACAGCAGATCTTGTTTATGAATTTATAAAAAGAATAGAAAAAGAAGATTAAAATAGATACAAAAGTGGTTTGTTCTGTGGTATGATAAAAGAACAACATAAACAAATATGAAGGCAGATTAAACAACAAAGATCTAAGGGGGTTATGCTGTGAAACCAACATCAATTATTAATTTGGCTTTTGATTTAGGTGCCTCCAGTGGACGGTTAATGATGAGCCATTTTGATGGAAAACAGATTAAATTAGAGGAAATTCATCGTTTTCCCAATGAGCCAGTTTGGATGAATGGGCGATTTTATTGGGACTTTCTTAGGCTTTTACATGAATTAAAGGAAGGGCTTAAAAAAATTGCTCATTTAGGAGTAGAGGTAGCCGGCATTGGGTTAGATACTTGGGGTGTAGACTATGGGTTATTAGATAAAGATGGGCAGCTATTGTCAAATCCTGTTCATTATCGAGATGGACGCGGGGATGGCATGTTGGAAGAAATAGAAAAGAATATTTCGTTCCAAGAAATTTACCAAAAAACAGGGATCCAATATATGTCTTTTAATACCTTATATCAATTGTATCATGATATAAAATATCGTCCCCATATTGTAGCTCAGGCAGAATCATTATTATTTATGCCAGATTTATTCTGTTTTGCTTTAACAGGAAAGAAATATAATGAATATACCGAAGCTTCTACTTCTCAAATGCTAAATGCTTTCTCTAAAGAGTGGGATATGGACTTATTAGAAAGAGCGGAACTTCCAGCACATTTGTTACAACCTTTGATTCACCCTGGGGAAGTATGGGGAACCCTCAGTAAAGAGATTCAAGAGGAAGTAGGGTTGCCTGCAATTCCTGTTATTGCCGTAGGGAGTCATGATACGGCATCAGCTGTTGCGGGAACACCACTGACTAGTTCAAGTAGTGCCTACTTAAGCTGTGGAACATGGTCGTTACTTGGTATGGAACTAGATGATCCCATGATTAGTGAGCTTTCCTATGAACATAACTTTACTAATGAAGGCGGTGTAGAAGGGAAAATTCGATTTCTAAAAAATATTACAGGTTTATGGATTATTCAACAGTTGAAACGTGGGTGGGCAAACACTAACCCGGAAATTGGATATGCTCAGATTAGCCAACTAGCAAAGGAAGTAACAAATACAGAATTTATTATTGATCCTAATGATGAAGTCTTTGTTGCTCCTTTTGATATGGCGGCAGCCATTCAAAACTATTGTAAAACCCATGGGCAAGAAGTGCCAAAAACCATAGGAGAAATTGCGCGGGCTGCCTATAATGGGATTGTGGATCAATATAAAGAAGCAGTTCTGGCATTGGAAGAGATTACAGGACAATCCATTGATCGCCTTCATATGGTGGGAGGGGGTATCCAAGATCAATTTTTATGCCAGCTAACGGCAAATGCCATAGGCAAAACAGTGGTCACAGGACCTATTGAAGCATCGGTTCTTGGAAACGTAATGATGCAATTAAAGGGACTTGGATATGTTCAGACATTAGAAGAAGCAAGACAAATTATTATGAACTCTTTTGAAATGAAGGAGTATAAGCCACAAGCTTAAGAAAGGAAGGCTTATATGCTAGCTTTAGAACGTAGAAATGCTATTTTGGCTTTAATACAAGAAAAAGAAAGTGTGAAAGTACAATATTTAAGCAAGCAATTTGATGTGACAGAAGAAACGATTCGTAGAGATTTAGAAAAATTAGAACTAGAAGGCTATGTAAAACGTACCTATGGTGGAGCTGTATTAAAAGAAAGTACCAGTATAGATCCCCCTTTTACTATTCGGGAAGGGACAAATATAAAAGGGAAAGAAGCTATAGCAAAAAAAGTCATGGAGTACATTAAAGATGGAGATACTCTAATGTTAGATTCTAGTTCTACAGCATTACATGTAGCTAGGGAGCTGAGGGAAAAACAAAATATTACTGTTATTACCAACTCAACAAAAATTGTTTTAGAGTTGGCTAACGCCCCTAACTGTACAGTTATTTCAACAGGAGGTATGCTAAAATCTAGTTCTTTATCTTTTGTTGGTTATCGTGCTGAAGAATTTATACAAAACTACAATGTAAATAAGGCTATCTTATCTTGTAAAGGGCTGCGAATGGATAAAGGCTTAATGGAAACCAATGAAATGGAAGCTCAAGTAAAGCAGGCTATGGTAAAATCAGCTGATAAGGTTTTTTTGATTGTAGATTATACTAAGTTTGATAAAACTTCTTTTGTAAATATGTTAGCTTATGATCAAATTGATCTTTTGTTCACTGACGAAAGCCTATCTATGGAATGGGAACAATTTTTACAAGAAGTCAATATAAAATATATATATCC
>JAAZLH010000326.1 GCA_012799415.1 Candidatus Epulonipiscium sp.
GCGAAAGTAGGTAAAGTTAATGTAGATGAACAACCAGAACTTGCAGCAGCATTTAAAGTCATGAGTATACCTACGCTTGCAGTAATAAAAGATGGCAAAGTAGTAAATACAGCTGTAGGTGCAAAGCCAAAAGCAGCTATCTTAAACATGTTAGAGGTGTAAAAAATCGTGGTAGGCTTAAATTCCTACCACGATTTTTTATTATATGGAACCCTCAAAGAAGGCACCATCATATTTTTGTGGCTAAAGCAAATTTCTAAGTTTATTTTTATCAAGCACTTTTACCCCGCCACGTGAAAGCTCTACAATACCTTCATTAGAAAAATATTTCAGCATACGAGAAACAACTTCACGGGCACTTCCCATATATTTAGCAATTTGTTCATGGGTCAGGCGAATGGTATTACTGTTATTTTTTGATATTTCATCTAAAAGAAAGATAGCGAGGCGCTTATCAAAGCTCATAAATAAAATTTGCTGCATAGCCCACATAACATCGGAAAATCGATCGACGGCAATTTTGTAAGAAAAATTTTCAACATAAATATTTTGCTGCGAAAGTTGTGCAAAAGCAGAGGAGTTAAGGAGTAAAATTTCGCTTTCTATTTCTGCATCGATATGAACATCAAAGGTGATGTTTTGTAAAATGCAAGAAGCAGAAAGAATACATAGTTCGCCTTCATACAGCCGATAAAGGGTAATTTCCTTTCCTTCTTCCGATAAAATATAGATGCGTAGTATACCACTTTTTACAAGAAGTACACCAGCACAGTCTTGATTACCCCCATGAACATTCTCACCTTGATCATATTTTACAAGATTTATATTGTTGAGAACTAAGTTTTTTTCGTTGATAGAAAGATGATTCCAAAAGGTGAAAGAATTACTCAAAATTTGAATATCTTCAGTCGTTATCATATTATCATATCCTTTTCACAAAAATAAGATAGATATATCATTATCAATGATATATCTATCTTATTTTATATATAAAACTATTATAACATATAAAAGAAAGTTTTTATGTTTTTTACTTTATTGTTTTGGGATAAAGATGATCTTAGCTTTAGTCTTTCAATGATCGTATATATTTTATCACTTCCACACCTGCTTTTGCACCTTCATAAACTGCTTTTGCAATCTGTAGCATACCACCAGTACAATCTCCGGCAGCATAAAGACCAGGAATATTTGTTGCCATGTTTTCATCTACTATTATTTTTGTATCTTTGGTTTCCGCTCCAAGTTTTTTAGCTAAGTCACTGCTTCCTGCTACACCAACAGCTATAAAAAGTCCAGCAGTGGAAATAGAGCTGCCATCAGAAAAGCGGATGGTATTTAAAGTTTGATCTCCCTCTAAAGATGCAATTTCTTTTTTATTAATAATAATATTACTAGGAAATTTATCAATAGGCTCTACGCCATTTGTAACAAGTGTTACTGATTTGGCAACTGGTAAAAGTTCCATAGCTTCATGAAGTGCATATTCACAGCAACCAAGCACAGCTACATCTTTATCTTTATAGAAAAAGGCATCACACATTGCGCAATAGCTAACCCCTTTACCTTCAAACTCTGAAAGACCATTTATTTTAGGAGCAGAACGATTAGAGCCCGTTGCTATAATAATACTCTTAGCTTTGTATTGGCCATTGTTTGATTTTACAACAAAATTACCATCATAACCAATACCTACAACTTCATCAGAAATAACTTCTGATCCAATCCGTTTTGCTTGTGCAATACCATCAGCGATGAGTTGATTGCCTGTTATAGGGTTTTCAAAGCCATAATAATTTTCTATTTTTTCAGCCTTTGCCAAAGCCCCATTATCTTTTCCTATAATGGTTGTTTTAAGCCCAGCACGGGCAGTATAAAGTGCTGCTGAAATTCCTGCTGGACCCTTACCTATTATTACGAGATCATTCATTTGTATCCACCTCACATTATTTCTTTTTATTGTATCAATTATCTTTTCCTGATTCAGTGATTTAATCACAAAACTACATGCCTTTTTAAATTTCAAACACAACTGTAAAAAAGTGTCGTTTTATAGTATAATAAATAATAATAAGTCCTTTGTATTATACTAATGAGGTGAAAAAGATGAATACTATCCGAAGAAAATTCTATATACTTGGTATATTCTTAACCATTACAGTTGCTATAGGAGTACTTATTCAGTATATATATTTAAATAAAGTAATTACCCAAGATAAGAAATTAAATACCATTCAATCAAGGGAAAATTTAGGCAATCAAATTAATTATAATATAAAATATTATAGCCAAACGGTTATGGCTGTTGCAGATTTTATTGCTATGAGTCAATGGACAGAAGAAGAAGCAATAGAATATTTCAGAAGGCTTATAAAAGGCAACCCTATCATAAGATCCATTTATTATGGTGATATAAATAATAAGTTAATCAATAGTGATGATTGGAATCCACCTCATGGCTATGATTTAACAACAAGGGAATGGTATGTAAAAGCAGAGGCAGAGGAAGATCTTATTATTTCCGATGTGTACATAGATGAATTAGAAGACATTTTTATTATTACTATATCAAAGCCTATATATGAAAATAATAAATTATTAGGAGTTGTAGCCGCAGATATCACCATGGAAGAAATTATAAAGATGGTTGATAATATGAACATAAAGGAAGTGGGTTATTCTTTCTTAATAGATAGTAAGGGGACTATATTAGCTCATCCTAAATACGAATCTCACCAGAATTTAAGAAATATTGACTCTATAAGCTATGGAATCCATGAGGAGCTTAGAGCAACTATAGTTGGAGAAAGGGAGCTGATTTTAGATGAGGTTCGTGGATATTTATCTTATCAACCAATAGAAAAAACAGACTGGATCATCGGAAGTTTTATATCTAGAGATGAATTTAGAGGAAACAGCAATGATGTTTGGAGAATGTTTTTTATTACGCTGGCTATATCCATGGTTATTTTTGGGTCTTTTGCCTATTTGCAAAGAAGACATTTTCTGATTCCTATATATAGGTTAGAACAAGATATTAAACAAATAAATATTGAAAAAGATATGTCTTATAGGATATCAATAAAAAGAGAAGATCCTTTTTTTGATTTAAGGAGAACTATCAACTTTATCTTAAATAAGACACAAGAATTTTTTGAACAGCATGAACAGGATAAAAAAGAATTGATATTGCAACATGAAGAATTGGAAGCTTCCTATAATCAGTTATCTGCAATGGATCAAGAATTGAGTCAACAATATACAAAGGTCATACGATCAGAAGAAAAATTAAAGAAAGCGTTAGATAGAAATAATGCAATGATTGATGCATTACCAGATTTACTATTTGTCATTAACAATGAAGGCAAATTTATTGATTTACAGGGATCAGATGAGACCCAACTGTATATAGAGAAAGAAAAGTTTTTAGGGAAGAAACTTGAAGATCTATTTCCTTTAGAAATAACAAAACAAACTGAAAAAACAATACAGAATGTTTTAAAGTACGGAAGATTAGAAAGTTTTGAATATCAACTTGAGATGCCCGTTGGTATCCAATATTATGAAGGCCGAATAGCTAAATGTAATGAATCAGAAGTAATGGTAATAGTAAGAAATATTACAGAAAGAAAGGATCTAGAGAATAAATTAAGTTATTTAAGCTATCATGATCAGTTAACAGGCTTATACAATAGAAGATATTTTGAGGAAGAACTAAATCGATTAAATGAGGAAAAAAACTTACCTCTAACTATTGTTATGGCAGATGTAAATGGTTTGAAATTAATCAATGATTCTTTTGGACATAAAGCTGGAGATGAATTATTAATTAGTGCAGCCCATGTAATAAAAAGAGGTTGTAGGATAAATGATCTTATCGCAAGAATTGGTGGGGATGAGTTTATTATTGTTTTACCTAAGACAGCTAAAAGAGAGGCGGAAGATATGATTGAAAAAATTAAGAAACTAAGTATAGGTGAAAAATCTTCACCCATTGAATTATCAATATCATTTGGTTGGGCAACGAAGTTACATGGAGATGTAGACATTTCTGAGATTCTAAAAGAAGCTGAAAATGATATGTATTCCCATAAGTTATTTGAAGGCCCAAGTATGAGAAGTAAAACAGTAGAAACCATTATCAAAACTTTATATGAGAAAAACAAACGGGAGGAGCATCATTCTAGAAGAGTATCAAAAATTTGCAAAGATATGGGATTGGTACTTGGTATGAAAGAAGATGAAATAAAAGAATTAGAGAGTGCAGGTTTACTGCATGACATAGGTAAGATAGCGATTAATGAAGCGATTTTAGATAAGCCTGGTAGTTTGAATGCAGACGAGTGGAAAGAGATGAAGAAACATCCGGAAATTGGCTATCGGATACTAAGTACAGTGTATGAGATGTCAACAATAGCTGAGTACATACTTGCTCATCACGAAAGATATGATGGGCAAGGGTATCCTAAAGGACTAAAAGGCGAAGCAATTCCTCTTATTTCAAGGATTATTACCATCGCTGATTCTTATGATGCAATGGCAAGTGATAGGCCTTATAGAAAGGGATTATCTAATGAAGAAATAATAAAAGAGTTTAACAAACATGCAGGAACTCAATTTGATCCTTATTTATCACAAATATTTATAGAAAAAGTTTTAAAGGATCAGTATCAGTAATTCAATCGAAAGAGAATATGGGATCCAAGTTGGTAATCAGACAGATTTCAAACTCAAGAATTAGGTTCTTGAAAATCACAAAAATATGCTGTAAGATAGCATGGAGTATAGAACATGGAGAGGTGATTATATGGAAAATATAATTAAAAGGTTTAAACGATATATTGCGATAGACACAAAATCAGATGAAAATAGCAACTCTTGCCCTAGCACACCAGGGCAATTAGAACTTGGGGCTATATTAGTAGAAGAGTTAAAAGAATTAGGTCTTGCAGATGTTCGACAAGATGAAAATGGATATGTCTATGCTACACTTAGATCTAATATAGATACAGAGGTGCCAACAATAGGATTTATTGCACATTTAGATACTAGCCCTAGTTTAGATGGGAAGTGTATAAATCCTCAAATTTTTATTTATGAAGGTGGAGATATCAAACTTAATGATCAATATACTATTAGGACAGAAGAATTTCCATTCTTAAAAGAACTAGTAGGTAAAGAATTAATTACAACAGATGGAACTACTCTACTAGGGGCCGATGATAAGGCTGGAATTGCTGCAATCATAGATGCAATGGAATATTTAATAGCACATCCAGAGATTAAGCATGGAGATATTAAAATTGGATTTACGCCAGATGAAGAAATTGGTAGAGGAGCAGATTTGTTTGATGTAGAAGGCTTTGATGCAGACTTTGCTTATACTGTCGATGGAGGACCTATAGGAGAGCTAGAATATGAAAACTTTAATGCGGCTAGTGTAAAAATAGAAATTCAAGGTAGAAGTGTTCACCCAGGAACAGCAAAAAATATGATGATTAACTCCCTGAGAATAGCTATGGAGATTGAGAATGCGTTACCCATTAGCCAAAAGCCAGAGTATACAGAAGGATATGAAGGTTTTTATTTATTAGATACCATGATTGGGAGCGTAGATCATACGACTATGCACTATATTGTTAGGGATCATTCTATGGCCAAATTTAAAGAGAAAAAAGAATACTTCAAAAATCTTATAGACTTTCTAAATAAAAAATATGACAACATTATTACTATTGAAGTAAAAGATAGTTATTATAATATGAAAGAAAAAATTGAGCCTCATATGGAAATTATTGAATTAGCTAAAAAATCCATGTTAGAACTTGAAATCCAGCCTAGTATTACGCCCATTAGAGGGGGGACGGATGGAGCTAGGCTTTCTTATATGGGTCTTCCATGCCCTAATATTTTTACAGGTGGGTATAATTTTCATGGAAGATTTGAATTGATTCCAACTGAATCTATGAAATTAATATCCCAGTTAATTGTAAAAATTGTTGAAAATAATGCTAAATAAATGGTCATAGAGTATGAGAGCATTAACAAAAGGGGAGTATTAAAATTTGAAAAAATACACCATGATTTTCGCATTAGCAACAAGTTTTTTTTGGTTTTCATTATATGCCTATATGCCAGAGTTATCTACTTATGCTGAGGTTTTAGGAGCTTCTTATAAAATGATCGGAATCATCGGTGGAGCCTATGGTTTTACTCAGATGATACTTAGAATTCCCTTAGGCATTTTATCAGATCGACTTAATAAGAGAAAAGGTTTCATAATTTTAGGGATGCTAGTTTCTATAGCTAGTTCCCTTATTACTTTTATCTATCCTACGGTAGCTTCTCTGCTTATATGTAGGTTACTGGCAGGTGTTGCTGCATCTACCTGGGTAGTTTTCACAGTTCTCTTTGCAAGTTACTATAAGTCCGAGGAAGCTACAAAGGCTGTTGGTATTATCAACGTTTTTAATGCTGCGGGGCAAATGGTTGCGATGTTATTAGGAGGAATTATTTCTTGGTATTTCGGGACAAGGTATTTGTTTTTATTAGGAGCAATAGGAGGTAGTCTAGGGCTGATTCTATCTTTTGCCATTTTTGAAGAAAAAAACATAGAAAGAAAACCCATAGAAGCAAGAGAAATACTTAAAGTGGCCAGAGATAAAAATTTACTTTTAGTTTCCATGTTAGCTATCATTTCACAAATCATTAATTTTGCAACAATTTTTGGATTTGTTCCTATACTAGCTAGAAATTTAGGAGCAAATAGCATACAATTAAGTATTTTGTCTGCTATTTCTATTGTACCAACGATTATGATCTCTGGTTTATCAGGAACGTTATTTATAAAATGGTGGGGGGAGAGAAAAACTATCCTCATTGGTTTTGGGATTAGTTCTATTCTTTGTATGTTTTTTCCTATAGTTCCTAATATATTGATTTTGTTTATTGTGGTATTTATTAGTGGAATAGGTCGGAGCATGGTTTTTCCATTATTGATGGGGCTAGGAATTAAACAAATTGAAGATAATAAAAGAGCCACGGCTATGGGTTTTTTTCAAGCTATTTATGGTATTGGCATGATCTTAGGACCTATAATTTTAGGTTTTATTAGCGATGTATTCAGCTTAACTACAGGATTTGTAGTCACAGGTTTAATTGGAATGAGTGCTATTGTAATGGTATATTGTTATAAAGAAATCTAAAATTTAACTTCTTATAAACAAACCAATATTCAAAGTGGCAGCAAAATGCAGTGTTTTGCTGCCACTAGCCATTAGATATTATAATGGCCTGAAGACAAAAATAATATAAAATCATATGGAAAATAAGGAGTGGCTTTGGGATGGAGTTTATAAAAAAGAATGGAATAGGTGTTGGAGTCACCATATTCCTTGCGTATGTTTCTGTGATTGTCAGTAGTTTTGTTCCTTATGGCCTTATCAGCGCTGGAGTTTTTGCTTTGCTAATAGGAATGCTCTTCAATCCTATTGTTATAAAATATCCAGCTTTTGAAAAAGGCCTTTCTTTTACTTCTAAAAAAATATTACGCCTTGCGATTATTTCTATGGGGGTAGGGCTTAGTTTTGAACAAGTTGTAGAAGTAGGAGGAGTTTCTTTAATTGTTATGTCATTTACCCTTTTTACAGCTTTTGGAGGAGGATATTTATTTGGGAAATTATTTAAGATGGATTGGAAATTATCCAATCTAATTGCAGCGGGGACAGGTATATGTGGTGGTTCTGCTATTGCTGCCATTGCCCCGGTCATTGATGCAGAGGAAAGTGATATTGCTTACGCCATTTCTGCAACTTTTATTTTTGATATTATTATGGTAGTGCTTTTTCCTATCATGGGGCGTTACTTTCATATGACAGATCTTGGATATGGATTATGGACTGGAACGGCAGTTAATGATACATCATCTGTTGTTGCTGCAGGTTATGCTTTTTCTGATGCTGCAGGTCAATTTTCAGTCATTGTTAAACTTACTCGAACTTTATCCATTGTCCCCATTGTATTGATTTTTTCTTATATTAATGAAAGGTTGATTCGAAAAGAGGGAAAAAAGTCTTGGGGAGGAGAGAAGGAATACGTTGTAGACCATAAGAAAAAAGTAGATATTAAAAAAATCTTTCCTTGGTTTATTTTGATGTTTCTTGGTATGGTTGCTCTTAAGAGTACAGGGGTTATATCAGATGGGATAAGTCAATATGTTTCTACTTTGAGCAAATTTTTTATGGTAATGTCCTTAGGTGCTATAGGTCTTAGAACGAATTTTACTAAACTTGCAAAATCGGGTATTGCTCCTATGATACATGGATTTATTATTTCAGCTTTAGTTGTTATAGTTTCTTTTGCAGTGCAAGTATTGATCGGACAAGTATAAAGCAAGTTGATTTCATTACAAGTTTATATAAAGTATATTTTATAACTAAAATGATGGTTGTTCATAACTAGGATAAAGAAGTATATCGGTTGGTAGTAATTTAAAAAAAATAAACAACTAATCTTTACAGAAAGGGGTTTATGATATAAAATGGAATTAGGTTATAAATATGCAGGTTAAATGTATAAAATTACTGTAAAGTTCTATATAACTCTTTAGGTTTTTATGAGTGAGTTCAATAAGATTTAAGATAATTAAATATGGATTCAGCTAATATTAAAAGTAAAATACCAGACTATATGGAGGTTTCTTTCAATTTACATATAAATTATATGTGCATATTTATAAGGGTTAGAAAGTAAATTTTGAAATGTAAGGAGAGGGTTACATGAAAAAAAGAAAAGTTATCATTATAGGAGCAGCAGGAAGAGATTTTCATAATTTTAATACTTATTATCGTAATAATGACAAATATCAAGTTGTAGCATTTACAGCAGCTCAAATACCAGATATTGATAATCGTAGATATCCTGCTGAATTAGCAGGTAATATGTATCCAGAGGGCATTCCTATTTACTCCCAGGAGCGGTTGCCTGAATTAATTGAAGAATTAGGAGTAGATGAATGTGTTTTTGCCTATAGTGATGTGAAGTATGAAGGAGTTATGGGGATTTCTGCAATTGTAAATGCAGCAGGTGCAGATTTTACCCTTCTTGGTTCTAAAAGCACCATGTTAAAAAGTAATAAACCCGTTATTTCTGTTTGTGCAGTTCGAACAGGTTGTGGAAAAAGTCAAACATCACGTAAAATTATTGAGCTGTTAATGGCCAGTGGCTTAAAAGTTGTTGCTATTAGGCACCCTATGCCTTATGGTGATCTAGTTGCACAAAAAGTACAAAGATTTGCCACTGTAGATGACCTAAAAAAGCATCGTTGTACAGTAGAAGAGATGGAAGAATATGAGCCGCATGTGGAGCGAGGGAATATTATTTATGCTGGTGTGGATTATGAAGAAATTTTAAGGGCAGCTGAAAACGATCCTGATGGCTGTGATGTGATCATCTGGGATGGAGGAAATAACGATTTTTCCTTTTATGAATCAGACTTATCTATCGCAGTATTAGACCCTCACCGTCCAGGACATGAATTAAGCTATTATCCTGGCGAAGTTAGCTTGCGAATTGCAGATGTTGCTATTATTAATAAAATTGATAGTGCTAGTGTAGAGGCAACAAATGCAGTAGAAGAGAACATTAAACGGGTAAATCCAAATGCTGCTATTATCAAAGCAGAATCTAAAATTACTGTAGATGATCCAGCTGTTATTAAGGGAAAAAGAGTATTAGTTGTTGAAGATGGTCCTACTTTAACTCATGGTGAAATGAAGATAGGTGCTGGAACCATCGCAGCAGAACGATTTGGAGCAAAGGAACTGGTTGACCCTCGTCCATATACCGTAGGAAAACTAAAAGAAACCTTTAGCACCTATACACATATTGGCACGCTACTTCCTGCAATGGGATATGGGGAACAGCAATTAAAAGACCTAGAAGAAACTATCAGTAAAACAGATTGTGATTCTGTGATTATAGGGACACCTATAGATTTAACTAGAGTTATTGATATTAATAAACCCTATACACGTGTACATTATGAACTAGCAGAAGTAGGAAACCCCAATCTTGAGGAAGTACTAAATGACTTTATGATAAAACATAAACTTGTATAATCTAGAGGCAGATAAGTTTTTAGTTTTGTTATGACCAAAGTAATTAATTATAAAAGGTATTGCTTATGTACACTAAAAATGATATACTCTTATTTAAGAATTTCATAATATGATCTATCTGTTAAAGGGGAGTAACTACCTAGTAGAGGAGATAAAGTCAACAACCGGTAAAGTGGTGTTTTTCTATCACTACCTGGCTTTATCCTTTGATAAGTCAAAGATGTAAGACCTTTAGCAAAATTTTATCTTAACGAGATAAGATTTTGCTAAAGGTCTTTTTTTATGAACTAGGAGACTTTATCTTAATTGGGACAGATGAAATTTTTTACTTTACTCAAAAAGTTTTTGCATTTTATTATGAAATAGGAACAAGAGGTTATTACATCCTTTTGTAGATAAAAAGTTAAATTTATGATGAGATGAAGGAGAGGATGAAATATGTGGTTTTCAAAATCCCAGGAAGAAGTTCTTAAACAATTGAATGTGGATCCAGCTACAGGGTTGACAACGAAAGAGGCAAAGATAAGGCTTGAGAAATATGGTGAAAATAAGTTAAAAGGTAAACCAAAGAAAAGCTTATTTTCATTGTTTTTTGTCCAATTACAAGATATGCTCATTTATGTTCTTCTAGGGGCCGCATTGATTACAATGTTTATTGGTGAGTATGTAGATGCAATTATTATACTCTTTGTTGTTGTCTTAAATGCAGTCATAGGAGTAATTCAGGAGTACAAAGCTGAAAAAGCCATTGAAGCACTACAACAGATGACCAGTCCAAAATCCCTAGTTAGACGTGATGGAGAAGCGAAGGAAATCAATTCGGAAGAAGTAGTTCCCGGTGACATTATTCTAATTGATGCAGGGCGTTTTATTCCTGCTGATATTAGATTGATAGAAAGCAATAATCTTCAAATTGAAGAATCCGCCCTTACTGGAGAATCCGTACCTTCAGAAAAAAATGCAAATCTTGTATATGAAGATCCCAAAATCCCTATCGGTGATAGATCAAATATGGCATTTATGTCAACACTAGCTACTTATGGTAGAGGAGAAGGCGTAGTAACTGGCACAGCTATGGAAACAGAAATAGGAAAGATTGCTAAAATACTTGATGAAGATATAGAAGAAATAACCCCTCTCCAAAAGAGGCTAGACGAGCTTGGGAAAACATTAGGGGCCATTGCTATTGGTATATGTCTTCTAATGTTTATCATTGCCCTATTTCAAAAAAGAGATTTATTTGATATGTTTTTAACTGCAATTAGTTTAGCAGTGGCTGCAATTCCTGAAGGGCTTCCTGCTATTGTGGCTATTGTTTTAGCCCTAGGTGTAACAAGAATGTCCAAGATAAATGCAATTGTTAAGAAGCTTCCGGCAGTAGAAACACTTGGGTCCGTAAATATTATCTGTTCGGATAAAACAGGAACACTTACACAAAACAAGATGACAGTTGTTCAGTTTTATACATTAAATAATTTAAAAAATGTTCCGAGTTCAGAATTTAAAGCTGAGCAAGATGAAAAGGAATTAATGAAATCCTTTGTGCTTTGTTCAGATGCTACTTATGAAAATGGGAAAAGTACTGGAGATCCAACAGAAATAGCCTTAGTAGCCCTTGGTGATAAATATAATTTAAAAAGAAAAGCACTTCACTTAACTTATAAAAGAGTAGGAGAAAAGCCATTTGATTCAGAGAGAAAGCTAATGTCTACTTTAAACGAAGAAAAAGGTAGATATCGAGTGCATACAAAAGGTGCTATAGATAATATTCTAAAAATATCAAAGAATGCTTTGGTTAATGGAGAGATTGTTCCTTTAACAGAAGAAATGAAAGCTGACTATCTAAAAGTAGTTGAAGAAATGTCTGATCATGCACTTAGGGTACTTGGTGTAGCATTTAAAGATGTAGATCATATTATAAATCCAGATGAAATGGAAAAAGATCTCACTGTAATTGGATTTGTTGGTATGATAGATCCACCACGGCTAGAAGTAAAAGATGCGATAGCCGAAGCTAAAAAAGCTGGAATTAAGACTATTATGATTACAGGGGATCATAAAAATACAGCTGTTGCTATTGCCAAAGAGCTGGGTATAGCTACTTCAATAGAACAAAGTATTACAGGATCAGAAATTGATGAATTATCAGATGAAGATTTTGCAAATAAAATCAATGATTATAGGGTGTTTGCGAGAGTGTCGCCAGAACATAAGGTTAAAATTGTTAAAGCATACAAGTCTCAAGGAAATACAGTATCTATGACAGGGGATGGAGTGAATGATGCACCATCACTTAAGATTGCAGATATAGGTGTTGCAATGGGGATTACAGGAACGGATGTTTCTAAAGGTGCTAGTGATATGATCCTTACAGATGATAATTTTGCAACCATCGTTCATGCCATAGAAGAAGGAAGAAAAATATATAGTAATATAAGAAAATCAGTAATATTTCTCCTTTCATGTAATTTAGGAGAAGTGATTGCCATCTTCTTGTCCGTACTATTTAGCTGGCCTATCCCTTTAATACCAACACAGATCCTATGGATCAACTTAATAACAGATACACTTCCTGCTATTGCTCTTGGTGTTGATTTAGGAGATAAAGATGAGATGAAGAAAAAACCAAGAGATCCTAAAGAAAGTTTTTTCGCTGGAGGTGCGGGGGCTCGAGCTATTTTAGGTGGAACTTTAATTGGGATATTAACTTTAGGAGCTTTTTACTTTGGATTAAGAGAACATGGCTATTATTTGACTTCAAAGAATATACCAGAAGATATTTTGACTTATGCTAGGACTATGTCATTTGTGGTGCTTGCTGCTTCTCAGCTTTTCTATTCATTAACTATGAGAAATGCAACTAAATCTATATTTCAGATTGGATTATTCTCTAATATGTATTTAATTGGTGCTATTATCGTAGGATTTATCCTTCAACTTGGAGTCATATCTGTACCGTTTCTAGCTAGTGCCTTCCAAGTAAAAATGCTTTCATTTAGGGACTGGGGAATTGTTATTATTTTGGCTTTAATTCCATTTCTCATAAATGAAATGATTAAAAAAGTCTTAAGAGCAAAAACAAAACTTAAGTCTCCGTTTAAGAAGGTTCAGTATTAAGAAAAAGTAAGTACCTACTGTAGATTAAATTTTATAAGTTTGGTATCTATATATAGAATTTTACAGGAATTCGTAGTATAGTAGGAAGTAAGTGATGGACATCAGATAATGATTAACAAAAGAAGACTTATGTGGGGAAATTACGTATATAATTGAAGAAAAACATAATATGCGAAGTTTTTTGATACATTTTAAGGAGGGAGAATCATGGGGATTTTAACAAGATTTAAAGACATTATGTCAAGTAACATCAATGCATTACTAGATAAGGCAGAAAATCCAGAGAAAATGATTGACCAATGCTTAAGGAATCTAAATAGTGATTTAGGAAAAGTAAAATCTGAGACAGCTTCTATTATGGCAGAAGAGCAAAGAGCAAAAAGAGCATTGGATGAGTGTACATCTGAAATTAATAAAATGCAAAATTATGCTATTAAGGCATTAGAAGCCAATAATGAAGAAGATGCAAGAAAATTCTTAGAGAGAAAAGCGAACTTAACGACGAAAGAAACTGGATTACAAGAAGCACATGCCCTAGCATCATCTAATGCGGCTAAAATGAGGGAAATGCATGACAAGTTAGTAAGGGATATTGGGGAGTTAGAAGCCCGAAGAGATATGATTAAAGGCAAAATGGCCGTGGCAAAAACCCAAGAAAGAATTAATAAAATTGGCTCTTCTGTTACGGATGCCAATCATTCTATTTCTGCCTTTGAAAGAATGGAAGAAAAAACAAATAAGGCCTTAGATAAGGCAAATGCAATGGCAGAATTAAATGCAGGATTCAAAGATGAAATCAAAGATTTAACAGCTAAATATGATAATAATACGAATATAGATGATGAATTGGCTGCTTTAAAAGCAAGATTAAACAAGTAATAACTGGAACAGACATAATAAGGCTGTAGCTAAGGCTACAGCTTTATTATGAAGAACAAAAAATTGATAAGTGGGGGGGAGCAAGGGGTGGTTATCCATTATAAATGTCCTAGTTGTGGAGCAGATATGGTATTTGATAGTGAATCAGGCATGCTATCTTGTCCTAGTTGTGGAAGAAAAGATAAGATAGAAGGATTTTCTAAAGAATTCATTACGGCTACTTTTTCAGAAGAAGATGCAAAAGAATACCATTGTAAAAACTGTGGTGCTGTTCTTATTACAGACGCAGATACTACAGCAACGACTTGTAGTTTTTGTGGAGCTGGAGTTGTACTTGGAGATCGATTATCAGGTGCCCTAGCCCCAGCGAAAGTGATTCCTTTTGCTATTAGTAAAGAAGAAGCGATGAAGGCCTTCCGATCTTGGTGTAAAAGAGGTCTTCTTACCCCAAAAGGTTTTATGACAGCAGATCGGGTAAAGAGTATAACAGGTATGTATGTTCCTTTTTGGTTATATGATATGAATAGCCAGGTGCAGGTCAATGCTACTTGTACCAAAGTAAGATCTTATACTAGAGGCGATTATATTTATACAGAGACGAAATATTACGATGTATATCGAGATATCAATTTAAGTTATATTAAAGTACCTGTAGATGCTTCCGAAAAAATGAATGATAAATTGATGGATAAATTAGAGCCATATCAATATGACCAGCTAAAAGACTTTAATACTCCTTATCTTGCAGGATATATTGCAGAAAAATATAATTATACTGATAAGGAGCTTCTTCCTAGGATTACATCTAGGATAGAGAAGTATGTAGATACTTATATTAGATCTACTATTACGGGCTATTCTTCAGTTCGATATAAGAACAAGCAAATTAATACGAAACATCAACATGCCTATTATACCCTGTTACCTGTTTGGATGGTTTGTTATGACTATAAGCAATCAGAACATACTTTTGCTATGAATGGGCAAACAGGAAAAATAGTGGGTACACCTCCCATTAGTTTTGGGAAAGTGGCCGCTTGGTTTAGTGGAATTACCGGTACTACATTTATTGCTATAAAGCTTGCCTCATGGATGATGGGAGGTGGCTTTTAGTGAGAAACAGAAGAAAATTTAAAATAGGTCTATTTTCTATCACTTTTTTTTCTTTTCTCTTTCTTATCTTACATGTTACTACCTTTGCATCTAATGAAAAACAAAGGATTTATGATTTCGCTGGTTTGCTAACAGCGGAAGAGGTAGAAACTCTTGAAGCAATGTCTAATAAGTATAGTAAGCGAAGAAAGACGGATATAGTAATTTTAACAACCAATGATACACAGGGAAGAGATGTAGTAGAGTATATGGAGGATTTTTATGATGAACAGGCTTTAGGTTATGATAGGCCTCATGGTAATACAGCTATTTTAACCATCGATATGCAACATAGAGAAGTATATGTGGCAGGCTTTTATCGAGGAGAAGAGTATTTAGATAATAGCAGATGCGACCTGATTCGTTATAAAATTACACCTAATTTATCAAAAGGGAATTATTATGAGGCTTTTCGCTCCTTTATTAAAACTTCATACCAATATATGGGTATTAGGCCTGGAGTAAATCCTGATGCGATGATATTTAACTTATGGTTTCAACTTATAATTTCACTTGGAGTAGCAAGTATTGTTGTAGCCATTATGTCCTACCATTCTGGAGGTAAGATGACAGTTAGTGAAGGTACGTACCTGGATCCTAGTAATTCTAGAATTATTCAACAAAGAGATGACTATGTAAGATCCTCTATTACAAAGCATAAGAAGCCGTCTAACAATAGCCCAGGTGGAGGGAGTAAGGGCGGCGGAGGAGGAGGAGGCGGTGTTTCAAGAGGAGGACATTCACATAGCGGAAGTAGGGGAAGTTTCTAAAAAACAAATTGAAGGGGATGATGAGACATGTCATTTTTTAGAGGACAATTAGCAAACGTAGTTGAGTGGGAAGAATTTAGAGATGATATGATTTTTTGGAAGTGGAGTAATCGAGAAATTAAAAAAGGAAGTAAATTAATTATTCGCCCTGGTCAAGATGCAATTTTTTTAAATAATGGTAAGGTTGAAGGAATTTTTCAAGATGAGGGTGATTATGATATAGAAACTCAGATTATTCCTTTTCTATCTACTTTAAAAGGTTTTAAATTTGGATTTAATAGTGGAATGAGAGCAGAAGTCTTATTTGTAAACACAAAAGAGTTTACTGTAAAATGGGGAACAAAAAATGCTATTCATATTCCAACACCAGACCTTCCCGGTGGTATGCCTATTCGTGCTAATGGTACTTTTAATTTTAAAGTTAATGATTATGTTGCACTAATTGATAAAATTGCTGGAGTGAAGAATAGCTACCTTGTGGAAGATGTGAAATTAAGAATTACTTCAATTCTAGATCAACTTTTAATGAAATGGATTTCTAAAGAAGGAAAAGATATGTTTAATCTTCAAGCCAATGCTTTTGAGATTTCAAAAGGAATACAAGAAGATCTTGATATGGAGATTATAAAGAATGGGATGACTATTACAGGTTTTAATGTAATGAGTTTTAATTACCCAGAAGAAATTCAAAATATGATTAATAAAACCGCATCCCACAGCATGGTTGGAGATTTGAATAAATATCAACAAGTTTCCATGGTGGATGGTATCGCTTCTGGTAAAGTGAAAGGCGGTGGGGCTGCTGCGGATATGGCTGGTATGATGATGGGAATGAATATGGCCAATCAGATGATGCAGAACATGAATCAAAACCAAAATCAAAAAGCCCCAATACAATCAGCTCCAAATCCAACGGTTGACGGTACAAGACCTAATTTTTGTCCAAATTGTGGTCAAAAGACTGGGGAGGCTAATTTTTGTTCAAATTGTGGTCAAAAATTAGTCTAATCATTACTGCTATTGTAGTATCATATGGAATATATCGTAGAATAGCATACAGTTTCAGAAGAAGTAAAAATAAAAGTCGAAGAAGTTCATTTTCGACTTTTATTTTTAGAGATAAATAGTATAATTACAGAAAAAATGAAAAAGTAATTTATTTGATCTTCTTTTTTTTTATGCTATAATGAGAAAGTTAATCATTGTGGTAAAAAAGTGTAATTTGTTTTAACTACATTAAGAAAGAAGATATAGAAAAGGGGGGAACCGTTACAAGCAAGGGTTTTTACCATTTTAGTGACGGGGTATAATGAAAATGATACGAGATAGCTCGATAAAAATTAAATTAGGAGTAGGTTTTTCTATTATCATTATTTTTTTAGGGGTAATAGGTTTGTTAGCTACTCTATCTATTAGAGAAGTCAATAATAATGCATCCATTATGTATCATGATAATTTACAGAGCATAGATAATTTACATTTGTTAAAAGAAAACATAATTCATGGAGAATTGATTCTACAGCATGTAAAACAAATGGCGGATCGCAATAAACTAAATGAGTTATGGGAAAAAATTGATTCCCTAGCTAATGAAGATAAAGTTATTATAGAAAGACTACAAGACAAAGTGGTATCGGATGAAGAAAAAATAATATGGTCCGATTTAATGGAAAGCTTAGAGGAATATAGGATCAAGCGCGATCAAGTTAGGGAGAGAGTAAATGCTAGCAATGGGATTGCATCGGCAAGGGCCATTGATGGATTAGCTGAATTCAGTGATCGGGTTTTTGATGAGATTAACGCTTTGATTTTAGTAAATCAAAATCGAGCTGCAGCTAGAAATCAGAGTAATTATAGTCTATATAGAAGCACCATAGTTTTTATAATTACGATAGGCATTGTATCATTTATCATTGCTACTGCATTAGGGATTTATTTATCTGCGACAATATCTACAGCAGTTAGAAAAGGGTTACAGTTTGCAGAAGCTTTAGGGGACGGGGATTTGCGTATGCAAATTCAAGAGTCTAAATCGAAAGATGAACTAGGTAGACTACTTACAGCATTAGCAGAGGCACAAAGAAAAATAAAAATGACTATCACACAAATTGCCTCAGAATCTTCAGAAGTATCGGCTTCATCGGAAGAACTTGCAGCTACCATAGAAGAAATTAATAGTACATTTGAGAATATATCAAATAATGCTGCAGGGGTTGTAGATGGTATCCAAGATGTTAATGCTTCTACAGAAGAGTTAACGGCTACGATACAAGAAATTAACTCAAGTGTGACCCAACTTGCATCTAAATCACTTGATGGAAACATAGAATCTGCAACTATTAAAGAAAGGGCTAAAACTATTAAATTACAAGGTGAAGAATCTAGTATTATAGCAGATGAGCTGTTAACTGAAAAAGAGCAGGACATACTTAACGCAATAGAAGAAGGAAAGATAGTAGAAGAAATATCGATTATAGCAGATTCTATTGCTTCTATAGCAGAGCAGACCAATTTACTAGCTTTAAATGCAGCTATTGAAGCTGCACGTGCAGGTGAATCAGGTAGAGGATTTGCAGTTGTAGCAGAAGAAATAAGAAAACTAGCAGAGCAATCTCAAAGTTATGTTACAGGCATTCAATCTGTTGTAGGAAACGTAGGTTTAGCATTTAATAATATATCTTTGCATTCAAAAGATATATTAAAGTTTATAGATGAAAGAGTACGAAAAGATTATGAATTACTTATTGCTACTGGGGAACGTTATGAAAAAGATGCAGTGTTTGTTGCTGAGTTATCCCAAGAAACAGCGGCTATGGCTGAGGAATTGAATGCTTCAACAGAAGAAATAGCGGCAGTAATACAGAATGTAGCCAATAATACCAATGAGTCTTCTCATAATACACAGGCAATCATGGTTGGCATGAATGAAACCATGGAGGCCTTAGAACAAATAGCAGTGGCTGCAGAAGATCAAGCAGATACTGCAGAAAAATTAAATCATTTAATACAATTATTTAAGGTATAGAAAAACCGCTACAATGCTGTAGCGGTTTTGGCAATAGTATCAAATCAATAGAGATTTATTTAACCCATAGATATACAAAAGCTCAACAATGAATAATCTTATAGAAAGAGAATTTTAGATACCCATTTAATAAGGAGGAATATGTAAATTGGAAATCATTGAATTAATCAAAGCGATGATCTTAGGAATTATTGAAGGGATTACAGAGTGGTTACCTGTTAGTAGCACAGGGCATATGATTTTAGCTGATGAATTTATAAAACTAAATATGTCTGCTAGCTTTAAAGAAATGTTTTTTGTAGTTGTTCAACTAGGAGCTATTATGGCAGTAGTTGTTTTGTATTTTCACAAGTTAAATCCCTTTTCACTTAAAAAAAATAGTATAGAGAAGCAAGAAACTTTTTCGTTGTGGTTTAAGGTAGCAGTAGCCTGTTTGCCAGCAGCGATCATAGGATTATTATTTGATGATAAAATCGATGAATTATTTTATAATTACCAGACAGTGACTTTTACTCTTATTTTGTATGGGATTTTATTTATTGTTGTAGAAAATTGGAATACAAATAAAGAACCTAAAATAAAAGAGCTATCAGGTCTTACATATCAAGCAGCTTTCTTAATTGGTATATTTCAGCTTTTGGCCTTAATTCCAGGCACCTCTCGCTCAGGAGCAACGATTTTAGGAGCTATACTCATCGGAACATCTAGGTATGTAGCGGCAGAATTTACATTTTTCTTAGCTATACCTGTCATGTTTGGAGCAAGCTTATTAAAAATCATTAAATTTGGTATTTTATTCACAGGAGCAGAAATTGGAATACTTTTAACAGGGATGATTGTTGCTTTTGTTGTATCCATCTTATCTATTAAGTTTTTACTGGGCTATATCAAAAAACATGATTTTAAAGTATTTGGCTATTATAGAATCTTATTAGGTGTGATTGTA
>JAAZLH010000327.1 GCA_012799415.1 Candidatus Epulonipiscium sp.
CATACAGAAGTTGTGGTTAAGCTCCAAAGATAATAAAGTATAGCAATATCAATAGTTTAAGCCATTGAGTGTGTAGATGACATTCAATGGTTTTTTGTTTGTGGGAACATGTCCATAGAAGCTGGTAAGATAAAAAAGAAATTGTAGCAGCAAAGGGAAAGGAAGTATTATTTATAAAAATTATGTAATTTAAAGTGCGATTATTCTTGCTTGTTCCAATAATCCCCTTGACAATATATTCTACAAGATGTAAAATAAAATCAATACTACATGATGTAGAAGTGAAGGGGAGTGAATTCATTGGATATAATTAAAATTTCAGACGCAGAATATGAAATAATGGAAATAATTTGGAATGAAGGCGGAGAAGTTACTACAGCAGATATCATTGAAAAGCTTGGAGAAGATAATTTTTGGAAACATACGACTATACTTACTCTAGCAAAGCGTTTAGTAGATAAAAATGTATTAAAGGTAAGGAAGGAAAAGAGGGTTAACTATTATTCTCCCAAAATTAGTAAAGATGAATATAAATCCTATCAAGCTAATGGGTTTATAGAGGATATGTATGATGGAAGTATAAAGTCTCTGGTGGCATCACTATATAATAATAAAAGAATCGATGAGAAGGATTTAACAGAGTTGAAAGACTGGATTAGGAGGTTATAAAATGAAAAACCTAAATATGGTATTTAATATATCTATTACGGGAAGTATTATGTTTTTCATATTTTTGCTTTTAAAACCTATAACTAAAAAACATTTTAACTCATCTTGGCATTATAAAATGCTTATCTTAATCTTAACTTTTTTTATTATACCAGCAAATAATTTTATAATATTGCCTATAAATCCAATCTCAAATATTTCTAAACTAGAAATTGGAGAAGCAATAGTTTCGAAAAATATAAATATAAAAGAAGAGATAAAAGGGATAGAAAATAATATAAGCATAGAAAAAGAGATGCCAGAGCATGCGGTAGAAATAGAAGATAAAGTAACGGACAAAGATATTAATCAGATAACAATAGAAAACCAAGATTTTCAAGATATAGAATTCGATATAAACAACTATAAAGATATGATTCAATACATTTGGATGATTGGTGTAATTGCTTTACTCTTACTAAAAATTATCCCTTATATAAGGTTCAAATCATCTA
Source organism: Candidatus Epulonipiscium sp. (assembly GCA_012799415.1). Classification (GTDB taxonomy): domain Bacteria; phylum Bacillota; class Clostridia; order Lachnospirales; family JAAYNZ01; genus JAAZLH01. The sequence goes on from JAAZLH010000327.1 coordinate 1,164, forward strand.
TTTTAAGAGATAGTACAATAGTAGAGGAAGAGGATATCGTAAAGTTATTTAATATATGTAAAGAGGAGCTAAATTTAAAGACAAAGGTACAATTAAGAACTTGTAATACTGTTGGTTCTCCAATGCTGATAGGGATATTTCGCCCTGTAGTGCTCATTCCTAACATTGATAAAGATTATAAAAGATTAAAAATGATATTTCTACATGAACTCAATCATTATAAAAGAAAGGATATTATAATAAAAGCTTTTGGCCTTGTTATAAATGCTATCCATTGGTTCAATCCACTTGTCCATATATTATTAAAAGAAATGGATAAATACTGTGAATATTCCATAGATGAAAAGGTGGTAGAAGAGATGGATATCAATGATAGAAAATACTATGGAGAAACCATTTTGAGTGTAGTAAGCAGTTCCATGTTTAAGAAAGCTTCACTTACAACAGCTATGGGGAGTAGTGGAAAACAATTAAAAACTAGATTAGAAAATATGATATATTCATTTAAAATAACAAGAAAAAAACAGATCATGTCCTTGTTTGCGGCAATTTTAATGCTAATATCAGGTTTTACAGTAGCCGGCAGTATTTTGCCTGACCATTCTTCAGAAAAGAATGACTCTTTTGTAGTATATATCAAGGAAGATGGACTTTATTACTCCTATTTAAATGGTGAAGATGATATTAAAATCCATGAAGGGAATAGTTTTGAGTATCCCCTAATATCCAGAGATGGAAATTATATAGCATATACCAAGGAAGGTAGTCTTTTTATATATAGTGTAAAAGATGAAAACTATGAAAAAATAGATGATGAAATTGAGCATTATTATAGATCCTATGATTGGATCGATGACACATCCATAATATATGGTTCAGGTGAAAAACCAGGATTTACAGTATTGAATGTACTTTCTAAAGAAAGAAGGCCACATTTAGATGAATATTATTATACAGGATTACTGTCTTCAAAGAATGATATGGTTTATGGGAGAAAAGTTAGTAGATGGACTACAGCAGAAGGAGACTTGATGGCCAATGATGGTATAGTAGAAATAAACCTAAATAATTATGATGAAAATAAGAAACAATTTTCTACAAATATAATTGTGGAAGGAAGAAGATCTACAGATGAAACAATAGGCTATAATCCTGTTGTTTGGGATATTTCAGCTGATGGAAGATATATTTATATAATGGAAAAACCAGCTTCCGGCTCTCTAAGTAGTGATGTAATTGGCATAGGTGTATATGATGTGACAGAGAAGACACATACAGAATTTACAAATATAGAGACATTATCCTATAAAAATCATTTAGCAATAAATCCAAGTACTGATATGATTGGGTTAATTGAAGGTGCTGGTAGAGATATGATTGAAAACAAGAAGGTCATCTTATTAGATATATATAAGGATAAATCCTATAATATTATTAGTATTACAGATGAGGACTTTGTGACTATGACTCCTCAGTTTACTTCAGATGGGAGGAAATTATTATACTCAGCGACTGAAGCGATAGATCCTAGTACCATAACTGATTATAATCAAATTTATAATAACTGGGAAAAGCAGCCATATAGCATTTATGAATATAATTTAAAAAGTGCTCAAGTGCGAAAGATAACAGAAGGAAATGATTTTGATTTTATGCCAATGGATATATCTCATGATGAAATATTATTTATTAGATATAAGGGCAATGATTACTATAGTGTTATAAAGTTAGGTAATGGTAAAGAAAGTATTGTAGCAGATAATATTGTGTTTAGTGGTGGTAAAGATAATCGTCCTTTTGGATTTTATGGACATATACATACAGAAATGGGAATGGATATTTTTATAAGTAAGAACAATAAATCTAATAAGAAAGAAGATATTGATACAGGTAAAATGGATGAATTATATAAGCTTAAAGGAACTTATATCGGTGATAATTCAAATGTTGGCAATATCATTAATCTTTTAGATTTTCCAGAAGAATTAACACCCAATGGAATGGAGCTGTTTACTAAGGAGGAACCTTTTGGCTTACGAATTAATTTTCAAGCTAGTGATGAGATAATAGCAAAGTATATGTCAACTAGTTCAGACTATGTTTGGAGGCCACAATCCTTGATTTTATTCTCACTTATTGATAACTTGGAATATATCCAATATGATATAAATAGTGATGACGTAAAAATCACTGCATCTTATATCAATAGGCAGGTTGCTGATAGTTTGACTATCTCAACATTGGGACATAAGGTTTCAGAAGTAACTGGTAGCAAAAAAAAATTTAAGAAGTTTTACAATATATACGGTTCTGAATATAATATAAAAACAAATCAACCAGAAGGATCCGTAGGACATATTGTAATAGAGGATAATATTTTACATTTTAGCGAAGTGGAAATCGTTGAATGGGATGATCAGGAGAGGGTAAAAGAGTTGGGCTTAAGTCAATCTGATTTCCCAAATGGGTATACAATTATCCATAAAGATCAGGGAGAAACAACCTTTGAATTAACTGATGATACCATATATACATTTACGGATGTGTATCATTTCTTTATAAATGAACCAGAAAGTAATAGGCTTTATACCACAACAAAAAAAGAAGAATTTCTAAAACATTTAGGTGAGTATAATTTAAATGATATTCCACTTTCCAAACAAACCTTGCCATACTTTATTGAAGTAAAGGATGGCAAAATAATTAGTATTACTGAAAAGTTTAAATATACAATTTAATTTAATAAAGATTGATTCTGATATAGATGTGAAAATGGTTCACCAAGGGGGGTAATATCAACCTACGACATCTTTATTGTCAGCTTAAAGCATATGGAGTCAATCTGTCGCCTACCAAAATTAAATAAATGATACGACATCAAGAACAGACCATACATGTTGAGACCGGTGTGTTACTAGTTAAAGAATAGACTGCTACCAAAGGGTTCAAGGATTTTAAGCGAATAATTAAGTGTGTTTTGTATTCCCTCAGACTACGGTTTGAGGGAATTTTTAGTTTCCTAAAGTTTATAAATGACTTGAGGAGAAAGATGTGGTAAAATAGGAAAAAGATTAGTGAAAACTGTTATTTAAATATTCTATCAATGAGAAATATTCGTGAAAAAAGTGGGTAATTTTAAAAAAAGCAATGGTGGAGAAATTTAGAAAATGAGAGCTAGAAATTCCGAGAGTTTATCATTATTATGAGGAGGAATTAGAAATGAGTAGGTATGAAGAAGGATTAAAAATAATCGAAGAAAGTTGCGGCAACGGAAAAGATAATGTTATTGCTCTCTCAACCATCGCAATGGAACTAAGCGCTGACGGGACCCCCTGTCCTTATGTTCGTGATGTGGACGCTTATTATGAAGACGGCGTGTTTTATGTTACTACTTGGGCAAAGTCAAATAAAATGCAACAGATAGCTCAAAGCAAAGAGGTCGCATTTGCGGTTTGTTTCGAGGGGATTTCCGGAAGTGGAATTGGCGAAAACCTCGGATGGGTTTTAGATCCCAAAAATGCTGAAATAAGGGCTAAACTTCGCAAAGCATTTAGCGATTGGTACGACCAGGCAAACAATGAACAGGATGAAAACTGTGTTATTTTGGCAATCCGCATAACAAGAGGCATGATATTTAGAGACCATGGTGCTATACGTTACAATATGGACTTTGTGAATAAGTTAGAGACTGGGGAAGGAAAAATTAGGTGAAAAATAAAAAATATCTAAATGAGCATTCATCGTAGTATACTTTATTAGCATAAGGCGTACTTGACAAATTTCAATTTTTAGAGGAAGTACAAATTCCAATTTGTGGTGTAGCTATTGAGCATAATTTTATGAAGTGATTCAGGTTCCTAGATTTTCATTTACGAAGATGGAGGAAGAAAACGAAAATTATGTCTATAGTGAAGTTGGGATGCCTGTACGTAAGAAAAGATAAAAAATCTATAAGTATAAATAAGACACTAGATTTAATTTCATTGGGTCTGGTGTCTTATGGTTTTAATGACACATAAATTATGTTATGTACATCAATGATATTATGCGCAATAAATGATTTATACAGAAGGAGGATTAATATGCAAATAAGTGTTATAAAAGAGAACAATATTGAAATTGCAGTTGTAAATAGTGAACATATACTGATAACAGATGTGCAATCAGCACTGGATTTTTTTGCAACAGTAGATTATGAAACAGGGTGTAGTCGTATGATCATAAATAAATCATTATTATGCGAAGAGTTTTTTGATCTAAGTACCAAGATAGCAGGGGAAATATTGCAAAAGTTTATAAATTATCAAAAGAAAATAGCTATCATAGGAGATTTCTCTATATATACAAGTAAGAGTTTGAAAGATTTTATTTATGAATGTAATAAAGGAAAAGATATATTCTTTTTGCAGAGTGAAAAACAAGCTATTGAAAAGCTAAGTATGGATTTGTAATTATTGGTAGTGAAA
>JAAZLH010000328.1 GCA_012799415.1 Candidatus Epulonipiscium sp.
CATTTTATCCTTCTATACTCGGGGCGTCTACAGTGCTTTAGCCCAAGAAGAGTCAAGAAGTTTAGGAGAAAGTATTTCATGGGGCAAAAAAGCTTTAGCAAAAAGAGGTATTTATAATACTAATACAAGAACCTACGGATATGAACTTCATAAAGATGGTTCCTGGAGCATAAAGGATGAAGAGGCTGAAGTTGTGAGAATGATATACCAAGGTTACCTTACAGGAAAGAGTGCTAATCAAATTGCTAAGGATCTAACTATTAGTCCAATTTACACCATGAGAGGAAATAAGGCATGGAACAATAAAACAATATCAACAATTTTGAAAAACCATGCATATAAAGGAGACTTATTGTATCAAAAAAGATACACTAAAGACACATTAAAGAGAACTGCTAGTATCAATTATGGAGAATTACCTCAATATTTAATTGAAAACCATCATCCAGCTATTATTGATAATGATTTATGGGAAAATGTACAGGAAGAGATTGCACAGCGAAATGAGGTTAATGGTGTGAATAAAAGGGGAATTAATAAAAAGCACCATCGACAGGAGTTTTTTCAAACCTTTAGTTGTTCAGAGTGTGGAAGTGACATTCTACATGCACAAAGAAAGAAAAAAGATAGGGTTATTCATTCCTGGAGATGCAAATCGTCCTTTTATAAGGATCCATTGATTTCCTGTAAGGCACCTAGTACTAGAGAGGAAACAATGGAGCATGTTTTTATGAAGATGCTACAAGAAATGAAAGTAGATGGTTCCTTTAAAGATGAAGTGATAGAAATTGCTTCAGCATTAAGGTTAAGCAAAGAGGATGCTATGCTTTTAGAAGTACTTGAGGAAAAACTGCAAAATAAATATAAAGAACTTTATGATATTGTTGAAGAAGGCAATAAAACAGGTGAAGATGCAGGGTTAATAAAAGAATTTACAGATGCAATCATGGAACTTCAAACTGAAATTAACAAGCTTAATGAACAAAATGAAAAAGCTGATGAAATTTTGAAGGAATTAAATTGGCTAATAAAAGAGCTAGATGAACTTGCTACTTTCGACCCTAGAAAAGAAAGAGTACCGTTTAGAGGAGATATTTTTAGTAGGATTATAGAAAATGGAGTAGTTTATCCAGATGGTAAAATTGCTTATAATTTGAAACTTGGTATCAGTAGAACTTCAAAAAGTTATGATAAACAGGAATGGAGGTTATCTATGAGACAAATAGATCAAGTTATTTAAAGGCATAAAAGAAAACCACTAAGTTAGCAGATTATAATTATCCAGCTACTTGGTGGGTTATTTTTATTTCAAGAAATATAGGGGTTATCACTTAGGAAAGCTATTAGTTGTCCAATTTTTGAATTAATTCTTTTTCTATTTGCAAAACATCTGGAAATATCAATTTGATACCTTTTCTTTGTAAAGCAAGAACCTTTTTAGCTTTTGTTATTAGCTCCTTTTCAAAAACACCATCTAATCTAACTGGAACATTAGCCGCGCTGTCTATGTATTCATTCTTAATGTAACAAGGTAGAACTGGGCACATGTTTTGGATTAAAAAAGCCTTTTCGTGTCCTAAGACATTACCAAATGCTATAGTATCGCATTTCCCATGACGGTCAATTTTCTTCTGATAGATGGACTTGAATTTAGATACTTTTGATGAGAAAGGGATTAGCCAATATAAAGTAGTGCTTTCATCATAAATAGCATAGAAGCAAGGTCGATCATGTGCAGTACCTTGTACAGTTTCTTTATTGCTCATTAGCATTCCATCCGTAAAGTCCGTGAAATAGCTATCATTTAAAAAATAAAAATTACCTATTTGCATTTTTTCTTTAGTCCCCCCTATAAAACAAAAGCTCCATCCTGTTGAGGATAGAGCTTTCAAATCATTTGAACTCGACCTTTTGTTAGTCGCATATCGAGTAGCGACAAACATTTGAACTCGACCTCTTATTAGTCGCATATCGAGTAGCGACAAATATTTGATAAATAAATTGTACATCATTTCAGAGTTATTGTCAAGTTCAAGATTTTTTAATCTGAAAAACAATCTATTTACACTAATAGTATATGCTAAAAATAAAAAAATTACACTATTAAATTAAGAACAAAAATTTTTAGTAAGATGTAATGCTATATATAATAGGAAGGAACTTTTTCGATTGCAAAAAAACATATATATATAATTATGAAGAAACTCGTTCGAAATTTAAAAAATAGAAGCTCATCTCTTAACGGAGGTGGGCTGTTTTTTTATGTCTAATTTTAGGTTGTCAGTTTTACATAGTAATAAGAAATCTATATATAGTAGTTTATTTAAAACATATTTTATTTTACATACTACATATTGTTAGGTTATCAATCTCGTATCATGGCGTATACTACGCCAAGACTCCTTACATGTCTTACTTTAATAAATCTACAAAAAAATGGACCACAGTTAGTGTTCCTTGGTGGAGCTATGGAGAACCGGAAATTTTATATGCAGGAGATGGAGTATTCTTAGCAAAGATTGTAGGTATGGCTAACATTATCGCATCCTTTGATGG
>JAAZLH010000329.1 GCA_012799415.1 Candidatus Epulonipiscium sp.
GTCCCATGTTGCCACCAATCCTCTGCTTCTTCGTCGATGCCGGCATGAACAAATATTTGTTTTTCTGTTTCATAGTATAGAGGTAAGTTTTTTAACCATTTGATTAATTCTTTGTGATTTATTTTTATATCTTCTTTTATTAACCTTGCTATTTGAAAAGCAAATTCGATTGGATTGCTATATTTTAATTTTGATTTTTTTATTTTATCTTTAGTCTCTTCTGATATAAATGTATTTATGGTTGAAAAGTCCTTGTCTGCACCTAGCCATTCTATATTCCATACATCATTTTCTTTTGTTTCTAGAAATTCTAGAAACATGATTTCATGATTGCCTTTTAAGGCTATCACTTGTTCGGGATATGTCTCCATAAAATCTTTAATTCTATATAGCACTTTACAACTATCAAAACCATAGTCTATATAATCACCACATAGAACTAATTTGTTATCTTTATCTTCTAAATTAATTTTCTCTATATTTCTTTCCATAATTTCATAATATCCATGGATATCGCTCATAGCATAAATCTTGCCCATATCTTACTCTCCTAATTCCAAAATATCTTCATAAAGTATTACTGCTTTATCTATAAATCTATCTGTGTGAAAATGTCCAAAGTACCAGATTTCATAATCAAGTTTTTCTTCTATTTTACTTAGCCATTCTTCTGTTGATTTGTCTACTTTGTTTTGATCTATATTTGGTAGGAATTCATCTGTTGGTAAATATTTAAGGGGTCCTGTATGGGATAATATGTAATCAACTTTCCAGTTTACTGATTCTAATTTTCTTTCTACATTTGCCTTTATCCACTCATCTGGCTGTTCTGAAGGAAACCAGGGTATATTACCACTTATTCTATAAAATTTATCTACGCTATATGCACCTCCTATGGCTATAGATTTCTTTCCGTTTAAATCATATATTTCTCCATCTATTGCAAATAGTATATTGGGATATTCTTCTTCATAATATACTTGTCCCTCTCTCCATGATTTTTCTGCATAACCACCTACTAAATCTGGTCTTTCTTCATGATTTCCATGTATGCAAAATAAGGTGATTGGTAACTGATATAGTCTTTCTTTTAACTCTATATCCCTATCATTTAGATAAAAATTTATTCCTGAATCTCCTAGTATTATTAGGATATCATCTTCTGTGGTTTCATACTCATCACAAAAGCTTTCTACCCTATCCAAGTCTCCATGGGTATCCCCCGTTATATAGATCATCTTTGTCCTCCAATTCTTCTTTTATCTATTTATAATCACTAGTCTATTTACCTTCCTCCATATCCTTCATATTGAATTCTTTCAGCAATCTGCTCTTTTGTTGTTCTATTATCTGTTTGAGTAGCTAATTCTTGAAGCGAATCTATCCTTTCACGCCATTTACAATTGTTCACATTCCATATAAGTGTTGCTTTTTCAAAATCTGAAAAACCAAAACGAATTTCCTCAAAATATTTTTTCATCTGATCTGGTGGTATGAAATCTATCATAAAATCCTCCAAACAAAGTATTTACTTGCTATTCCTCCGTTTTTTCTTTTGTGCAAAATACTTTTAACTCTTGTTCTTTATTATAAATCTAATTCAGCCATCTTCAGCTTGAAATCAAACTTCAATATATCTGGCTCTTGTAGAACTTTTTTACCATCTTTTATATTCAAGTCTAATTGCACATTTATCACAGAGTGTTTGAGACCATCCATGCTTCTCATGAAGACTACCTATTTCTCCACATTCACAACATAATTCTTTTGATTTGTCTTCATATTCAGAAATCAAATCATGTACCTCACCTAAGCTTGATATTGCATAAAAGCGTAGAGTACCATATTTTTCTTTTATTTGATTTATTTTAAAATCAGTAATATCTACATTATTCTTTTTATAAATATCTTCTATTTGCATAACTAGCTCAATGATTACGTCATGCCAACCTGAGCCATACTCATAATTGACAGTTATCAATCCTTGCCAGATATAGTCGTTTATATTTATATGTGGATATTTTTTAGCTATCGTGTGCTCAATATAGTTATCTTTAAACATTATAGCCTCCTCGAATATCTATTTATTCACCCAACGCCATAATTCTTTCATACCCTCAATGGCTTCTTCTGCTCCTATTATACCTTTTGATACCTTGAAAAGCAGATACTTTATATCCAAATATAAATCTATAGGAGTTGATACCCCTCCTTTCATACTTTTATTCGGATATGCATCTAATAGATAATATGGGATTCTTGCAGAATAAGCTATATCTAAATAATCTTCATCCAAATAAAATCTTCCATTCCATGTTTTATTGTATGAATTTAAAAAATTGAGGAATCTAGTTATTTGCAAAATATATTTTTCATTCACAATAATAGGGTGTGGAAATGCTAGTTTATCCATATAAGTTTTATCAAATCGTAAACTCATTTGAATCTCTCCAATAGGTTCCCCCACATCATAGGTCAAATGTATAGTATCAACTTCACTTATATCTACTAATGCTACTCTATTATCCACATCTTTTACATATTGGATACGAGTATATAAGTACTTTTGCTGGTCAAGCAGTTTTCTAACCAGAAGCATTGCTTCTTGTTTATTCAATATCCTTTCACCCTCTCCCTATACTATATTACCAGTTTACCCCACCCTCCACAACACACCCTCTTCAATAGAAAAGCTTCCAATTCCTAATTCTGAATACTCTTCATTAGCAATATTATATGCAAATACCATATGAAAACCATATGTTTTGATGTCTTCACGTTCATCTTCACACTCATTCTTAGTAGTGCTTCTTCTCTCATTTCATTCTCAGTTGCTTTCATTTTAAGGCTATAACTTGCTGGGGATAGATCTCCAACAGTTCTTTTATCCTATGCAAAATTTGTCAACTTTTAGACCCATGTCCTGTATAGTCGCCACAAAAAATTAGCTGATTTTCCTTGTTTTCTAAGTTTATCTTCTTAAAGTTTCCTTCCATTACTTCAAGATATCCGTGGATATCGCTCATAGTATATGTTTTTCCCATAGGCAAGGCCTCCTTTTCTATTTTTAGGTATCCATCTACTTATTCTTCTAGATTTTGGGTAGGATAGCGACTAAATCCGTCTTCTTCTGTATATTCATATACCATTAGTTGGTCTTCTCTTAGACCATAATAAGAAGTGTAATCATATTCATCAGCATTTCTTAGTTTTTCTAGTGTTTGTTTATATTTTGCCTTTAGTTCATCTAATCCTATGGCTATTCCTACCCACTGATCTCCATCATGGACAGGGGCTTGTTCAAAGTTTAAAAAGAATCTTCTCTTTTCACTCATCTTTTATCCTCCTCTTTTTTATAGATGAATCTTTCTAAGTCTCTCCCCTCTAGCTTCAATTATATCTAGGGCACTTTTTAAAAATGTTCCTATATAAAAAAGCACCCTTTCTGAACTGACCTTTGTCAAGTAGACAGGTAATTTAATTAAAGTGTTATGCACATTTGGATGCATGGTTTCTGTATTCTAAAGGAGCCATGCATCTTAGTCTTTTTTGAAATCTTTTTTCGTTATAAAATTTAATGTATTCAACTATTTTTTCTTTTAATTCTTCAAGCGTTTTAAACTTTCTTTCGTAAAACATTTCAGTTTTTAAAGTACCAAAAAATCCTTCCATAGGTCCATTATCTATACATTTACCAACTCTTGACATACTCTGAGTCATTCCAGCTTCTTCAATCTTATTTTTAAAGATATTTCCTGTATACTGAAATCCTCTATCGCTGTTATCACGAATTCGGTATAAGACCGATCGTGGGAGCCAATATGTATCAAAAGAATACAAAAAAGCAACTGCTACTATGCAGAGAAGTTATTCTAAAAAAGCTTTTCCGTGGGATAATGCTTGTATTGAGGCATTCCATTCACTTATAAAACGCGAATGGTTGCATCGCTTTAAAATACGAGATTACAAGCAGACATATCGCCTAGTATTTGAATACATAGAAGCTTTCTACAATACAAAACGTATTCATAGTCACTGTGACTACATGTCTCCAGATGACTTTGAGAAACTGTTTACAAAAACCCAACACGAGGGTTTGCAATTAGCAAGTTAAATGAGGACAAACTTCTCATTTTAACTTGTACTAAATCTTGACATAGGAGCAGAGCATCCGAACTTTGTGTAATAAAACTTGGATAGCTATTTGGAAGTTTTTTGTTTTCTACCATCTTCTCAATTTCAGAAAGAATTAATATTTGATCATGAGTTAATTCAATAACTTGCTTGTCATACATACGTGTATCCTACCTTATTAATAGTATTTTATATTTTAAACAATAAACTGAAGCAAATGAATTTTAGTGATTGAATACATTTAATCGTATTTGAAATAAATCTACTCATCTACGCAAATTTCATCATAGTCTTCATACATAATGCGTATATTTTCTACAACGCTCTCAACATGATAATGTCCTGCATACCATTCTGAAAAGTCCAAATTATCATATATATGCTGTAACCATTTTTCAGTAGACTTATCCACTGATGATTGATCTATTCCCGGAATAAAAGCCCATTCAGGCTCTGCCTCAACTGGTACTGTATGAGATAATACAATATCAACTGTCCATTCAACTTTTTCCAGCTGTTCTTCAACATA
>JAAZLH010000330.1 GCA_012799415.1 Candidatus Epulonipiscium sp.
ATCTAATATTTTACCTGTGCTACAATATCAGCTAGTTTATCTGATACCTCTTTATTCCGCTCCATAATATTATTAATATTAGTAATACCATTTACCATATTCATATTCTTATCTGCTATATTGGTCGTTGCTAAGGTAGATTCCTCTACAGTAATAGAAATTTCTTTCATTGAATGAGAAATTTCATTGACTGTCGCCGCTAATTCTTCTGATGTAGCAGATAGATCTGATAAAATAGTATTTAAAGAAAACCCATCATTTTTATACTGCTCTACTGCATCTACCATCATTTCGTAATCTCTAGTAATATCTTGTTCTAAAAAATCCATAACCCTTGAAATATTATCTACTAATCGATCTACAGTTTCAATAATTCCATGGGTAACAACTTGTATCTCTTCTACTGTAGAGTTCGATGTTTCTGCTAGTTGTCGTATTTCATTCGCTACAACAGCAAAACCCTTACCTGCTTCTCCTGCTCTTGCTGCTTCTATGGCCGCATTTAAAGACAATAAATTAGTTTGCTCAGAAATAGTTAAAATGGCGTTGGATAAAACATTGATTTTTTCCACTTCTTTGGAAGCTTCTATGGCCTTTTCAATTTCATTTTTTGTTTGGCTATAAATATCCATAGTTCTATCCTTTGCTAAAATAAACTGCCCACTTAATACTTCTGCTTTTGTGCTAATTTCATTAGATGTACTGGCTCCTTCTTCTACCTTTTCTGCAAAATCCGATAATGCTCTGTCAATCTCTAATCCTGACTCATTAATACTTAGTGCTGTAGCAGCAGTTTCTTCCATTCCAGCAGAAAGCTCCTCTGTTGTTGCTGATGTATCTTCTGCTTGAATAACTAAAAATTGTAATTTTTCTAAAGTGTCTGCATAAATTTCATTGGTTAACTGAATGGATCGATCTGTATCTTCCATAAATATTTTCAGTTTTTCTATGATATTCTGAAAAGCCTTGGCCATCTGCCCCATCTCATCTTTTCGCTGTAGGTCTTTTTGTCCTATGTTGACTCTCAAATTCAAATCCCCTATGCTTTCTGCTATTTTCGTTGCTTGGAGAATGGGCTTTGTAATAGAAATTGCCATATATAAAGAAAGAAAGATAGATATTACTAAAACAATGAGGATAGCACTTGCACTATAGAAAATAACCCTGTTCACTCCTCCCATAACCAAATCAGTGGAAATCGCTACCCCTATCTTCCAGCCTGCTTCTGGAATGTCAGAAAAAAAGATAAACCGATCTACATCATCAAAGTCTTTTATTTTTCTATCTTTAAGCTCATAATCTTCATTTTCTAAAATATCTGTTATTTGCCCATTTAAAATATCCTTAATATTGGTTTCACCATTTTCTGCATCTGGTTTAAAATTATCATGGAGATGGGTGAGAATGTTACCATGATCATCAATTAGAAAGCCATATGAGTTATCACCGATTTCTATATTAGCAACTAAATCTATTAAATAAGTAATACTAATATCTGTAGCTATAACTCCTTGCTTTCCTGTTTTGGTTTGAAAAGCTTTTGATATAGTAAGTACCATCTCCTCTGTATTTGCATCAATATAAGGATCTGAAATATAGAAATCTTTTGTTTTTTTTGCTTCTATATACCACTCCCGTTTCGCAGGATCATAACTACTATCTAGGACCCAATCTGATCCAAATATAAATTCTCCCTTATCCCCTGCGACATAATATGTATTACCGGGATTCCTAATTGAAGCTTCTTCAAGATATGGATGAGCGTAGTTACGCCTAAAATTATCATTATACGCAAAGCTATTCATTACCTCATCTAAAGATTCTTTTTGTAAAGCCAGCCACTGATTGATTTCTCGTGCCTTTACTTCTACCTCTAGGAGTGAGATCTTCTCTTCTGCTATCATAAGCCCCTTAATAGAAATCTCATAGTTTACAAAGGCAACACCCAAAACACTGATGATAGAAATCACCATAGATAATAATAGTAACTTGACCCTTAGTTTCATAAAGACCCTCCTTTTTCATTCTAAACATTCTGACTCTTTTCTTTCCTTTCATTGCTTTTCTAATATCTTTGAAATAGATATTACGCCCTCATTATAGCATGAGCAGAAACAATTTCCAACAAAATACGACTTTATAATACTTGAAACCCCATATCTCGACTATAATAGGTCTTTATCACTACTATCTCTTCGTATGAACTGAGGTTTTTAAGCTTACAACGAAACCTATATAGAAATTTTAGAATAAAAACAAAAAACCCCTTGACTTTTTTGTTTTTAACAATTATTATTAGATAGTAATAGTTATTGTTTTTGGTGTGCAATTCCATTGACTTAAATAATTTACAATAAATGCTTATCTTTATTTTAAACGCTGGCTCTTCACCCTTAAGAAAAGGTAATAAGCATTTGCGTAGTTGGAGTTGGATATCTATCATTTGCAAAAATATAAAAATATATAATAAAATTCTAAAGGAGTGTTATCATGCAAAATTTAATTGGTCAAAAGGTAAATGAGTTTAAGGTACAAGCTTATCATCAAGGTGATTTTAAGGAAGTGACAGAAAAAGCATTACAAGGACATTGGTCCGTTTTCTTCTTTTATCCAGCAGACTTTACTTTTGTTTGCCCCACAGAACTTGGTGATTTAGCAGATAATTATGAGCAATTTAAGGAAATTG
>JAAZLH010000331.1 GCA_012799415.1 Candidatus Epulonipiscium sp.
ATCACATTTTTTATAATGATCTTCTTTTAAATTAGCTCTAAGTTGATAAACAATTTGAGAATTCATTTTATTATAATATTTATCAAAAAATTCTTCTTGACCTATATAACTTTTATAAAAAGAAATAATAGTTCTATCATGTAATTGCTGTGGATTAATTAAATAAGCTTTTATCAAACATCTTAAAATATAATTCGATTTACCATCCATAATTTGTGCGACATAAGAATCTAATATTCTACTTTTAGAGACATTATTAAATTCTTTCACTATCTTTTTTAAATCTTCATCATAATTAATTATTTTAAAATAATTAATAAGACCTTGTTCTTTACTTTCTAGTGTTTTTCTAAACTCTTTCATATCTTCATATTCTTTTACATAATATTTCTCTTCTATTCGTTTAAAATTTTCTTGAATATTTTCTACAAGTTTAGAAACAAGAAAATTTACAATTAACTTAGAAATTAAAGGTATATACATATTTTGTTCTGTTTCTTTTTTTATTTTTCCCAGATTTTTTTTATCATCTTCAGTTAAATAATTATGAAACAATGAATCAAACAGTTCAAGAATTTCCTCTTTATTAAATATTTGATTTTCCAAACTATCTTCTATATCATGATGTATTTGAGCAATTTCATCTGCAACTCTTACCACTATAGCTTCAAAAGTCCATGAATTAAGTGGTAACTTATATCGTCTTTCATAAAAATCAAAAGAAATATTATTACAACTACAATTCTTATTATCTATTCTTAAATTACATTTCCCATTTTCATCTTTATAATCACATTCTTTACTACTAATCCCAGTATGATTTAATATACCCCACAAAGTATAATTAGTTAAATTTAATCCACAAAATTTTGAACTTATTTGCTCTAAATCATTTACTACTCTTATTCCTTGCCAGTTATGTTTAAAACCTCTTTCACCATTTGGCACATTACCAAATATTTTAATTTTATCACATCCATTCATTATGTGATTTAAAGTTCTTTCCCCACAATGTCCAAAAGGAGTATGTCCAATATCATGACTTAACGCTATAGCTTCAGTTAATATTTCATTTAATCCCAATTGTAATGAAATTGTTCTTGAAATTTGTGAAACTTCTAGGGTATGAGTTAACCTTGTTCTAACATGATCGTCAAAGCTAGTTACAAAAACTTGGGTTTTCCCACTTAATCTTCTAAATTCTTTTGAATATAATATTCTATCCCTATCTCTTTCAAATTTACTTCTAAATGGGTGTTCATCTTCTATATGCATCCTTTCTGCATCTTGTTCATTTGCGGAAAATTGAATAAACTTTTTCTGAACCATTTATTTATCACCATCCATACTAAATAATCTATTTAAATCCATCTTATTTTCATAATAATATTGTTCACACTTACAATTTAAATTACATTCACGTCTAATAATCAAATTTTTAATATTGTTTATATTTCCTTTTTTTCCTGCTTTAATAATTTCTTCTACTGCATTTTTATATAAATTATCTACCTGAGGATCATCTATAATAATTTGTTTTAAATCTCTGCCAAATGGAAGAACCTGATTTGTATTTTTTAAAGTAATTGTATGTCCGTAGGTTCCAAATATATATTCTTTTTCTAACTCTTCTATAGATTGAAAATATCTATCCCCTTTATGATCTGTATTGTCCCAATTACTTGGATTTTTCTTTGTAATATATATAGGTGGAAGAGCTTTTCTAAGAAGTATTTTTAAATCAAAACAAAATAATACAGGACCATATAAATTTCTATTAGATCCTCTTTTATGTATATCACAATTATCTAAAAAAATATCATACCAAATATTATACTGTTTATCTATTTGATCTGTATATTGATATGTTTGTCTCAGATTGTGACTTTCTACAGCTCCCCTTGAAAGTAAACCAGAATTTTTTAAAAATGTACAAGATGTTAAAACAGTATTTGCATGGTATAAATACTTTATTCCCTTATTATCTAAAACATCTACAACATCTTTTGCATTTAATTCCAAAGTCAATCACTTCCTACATCAATTTTGCTTATTTTACTGTTATAAAAAAAATTTACACTTATCACTATAATTTGATAATCTTTTACAAATATTATAACATTATGTAATCTCTTTATCAATAATTATTATCAAATTTTTACTATTTCGACATATTTTATAATTGTAAAACAAAACACATAAAAAAGGCTCTAAAATCATTAATTGTGCATGATTAAAAAATCACACTCCAATACTTGACATAGAACCCATTTTATTATACTATTTACATCAAAAAACTTCTCACAGGGTATTTATACATTTCTACTTATAAAGTGTCTCATTTCCACCTTATTGCAAGTTTCCACATAATTCAGGTGATTTTGATATCTTTGCAAAGATAATAAGATGAAACGCTTTTCTCGACCTCAACCAAAGATACAAAATCTATTACTTTGATTTATAGCATTATTCAAATTGTTAAAAATTAAAAAACAGTTCAGTAAAATTATAGAAAACTTTTATCCTTTTTGTATAATCTTTTCATAAATCTCTTTATTGAATTAGGAATAAGCATTTTAAGATAAGCTATGATAACCTTTTTCTGATGAATTTTATAAAATTCATCAGAAACTGCTTTATATCCACCTTC
>JAAZLH010000044.1 GCA_012799415.1 Candidatus Epulonipiscium sp.
CCTTAACGCAAGGCTAACATATGTATATAATGAATTCAAGTATATTACGATGTTATATATGGAAATTATACTAACATATGCAGTTCGCCACTAACTCACGACTGAAGTCACGAGTGTGCGTGGCAAGCGAATCAATATCTTTTTCTTCTCCATCCTTGCTAATTATAAAACCAAATCTCTCCACTCCCTCCTGAAATCTCAATAAACCGATCATCTCCAACATCCTTCTCCCATTCATCTGTTCTCACAATAAAGCCTACTCGCTGTACATCAACTGGCAAAGTAACCGTTGCCACTTTACCAAGCTTATCATCTTCCGTAAAAGGATAGGCTTGCCCTTCTCCTCCTTCTGGCCAAATCCAAAGATTCCATGGATCATATTGACCATCTTCTCGATGATAATGAATTTTCACTGTCGTTGTTCCAGATGATTCTACTTTCTTTGTAGATATGGAATTAAAAAAGACTCCAAAAACTAAAGCAAAAATACAGATCCAGCTTACATATTGCTTATTTTTCATAGTACAAAATCCCCCTTAAAAGTTATACTACTACTCCTACAACTATTTCCCCCTAATAATCCTTAAACAAGTATTTAGGGGCGTTTCACCTTCATCACATATATAGTCAGGCGTAGTACCAAACTCTACATTGCTCGATCCATCTTTATTAATTCTGTACAGATTGGTATATCTGAAAACAAGGCCACTATTGGGAAGCGAAGTGGGTAACGGTGATACTCTACTACTACATCCCCTTGAATTCCTACCTACAATGGTAGCAAAGCCTGTTTCTTTACAAAATAATGTGAAAGCTTCTGCGGATGAATAAACTTTTTCATCAATAAGTAAATAAATTTCTCCTTCAAACAACTTTTTATCGTTTATTGGTTGGTAAATTTTTTTATAACGAGCAACTGAATCTAATGTCTCATAGTCTTCCATATTAAAATTCTCTAAACTCTCTATATCAAATGCTGATATAGGCTCGATTTGAAATCCTGCTGCTTCCACATACTCTCTGTTTTCTTTTCCATCTTTTAGAAAAGATACTGTGTCATATTCAATTTTCTCATTAAAATTAGGGGATACAATACTATTTCCCCAATAGAAACTACTCCCTCCTTGATTTCCTGTAATATCTATAATAAGATATTTACAATCTTGGATGGAATGATAAAAATCCATTATTTTTTCATGATCATTTGCTATATAGCGATGTTGAAAAGAATTTATCCTCATATAAGCAATGTCATTATCTATAAGCCTAAATTCTAAATTATGCTGATTTGAAGACAAGATGTTTTCTGGATTGGTTACAATTTCCTCTCTTGATTTTCCCGTGATATACTCATAGGCTAAAACAGTTTTTTCATCGATAAGTGGATCAATAAAAAATTGTAGTCCTGAAGTATCTTCCAATACTTCTTTATCCAATTCTAAGGCATATTTATACACATCCCAATAATCATGGTCTATAAAACCTAGGTGTGCTGTTCCCTTAAATTCAGATAAGCAGGCTCGCAGGGTTCGATTATAGGCTATTAAATCTGCACCAGATTCATAAAAGTAAAGGATGTAATCTCTGTATTTTTTCTTAATTTCTTCCGGAGATACCCCATATAACCGATTCGCAACTCCAAAATAAGCATAATTGTTTTCTAAAACTTCCCACATATAATCATAATCTTCTAACGCTTCTTCAAGAGTTAGGGATATACCATTTCCTTCAGTAACAAGATTATTGGCATCTATTTCAAGATTCTTCTCTAATTTTGTATCATCAATATCTTCTGTCACCGTTGTTAATAATCTTGCATCTTCCTCTGTTCTTATCTTTGTGCAGGATGTTAGTAATACGGTACATAAAATTAGATAAAAACATTTCTTCAATGATTTTTCGCCCCTTAAAATTTTCCTCAATCCTAATTAAATTCTTTTTGGTATAACCTTTAAATTTTAATATAATAGTACCATAACAATCAATAATTGTAAATTTTTCTTGTGGTATAATGTCTTTTCATATGAATGAACATACCTAATCCAACCCTCTGATCATAAAGCTAGAATTATCTCAATCACTAAGTAACAAAATACAAACATAAAAAAGCGATTCATCTCCTATCTACTCACATGGTGGAAGGGGAAGAATCGCTTATCCATTATTTAATTATTCTCTCTCCATCTATTTTCGACTTCCTGGCTTTTGAAGAGAAAGATTTCCTTCTTCTTCACATAAAGGGCAACTTTCTGCTTCATAGGAAAGAATCTGCGCTCTATAAGCCGCATATAGGGGACACCCAAAATCAACAGCTCCATTGCTTCGATCTACTAGGACGGCAACTCCTGCTACTTCTCCGCCTTGTTGCTTTACAATATCAATAACTTCTTGTACGGACCCTCCTGTTGTAATGACATCTTCTGCTATTAACACTTTTGCATCTTTTGGAATTTCGAACCCTCTTCGTAATGTCATTTCTCCTTCCACTCGTTCCGCAAAAAAGTTTCTTACTTTTAACTGTCTAGCCAACTCATAAGCAACAATAATCCCTCCCATAGCAGGCCCAATAACAATGTCTATGTCTTGATCTTCCATTTGGTTCACGATAGCTTGAATGACTGTTTCCATATGAGAAGGATATTCTAAAAGTCTTGCACATTGCATATATTGATTGCTATGACGTCCAGAAGTTAATAAAAAATGTCCCTCTTGTAACACATGAGTCTCTCTTAAAATTTCTTCTACCTTATTTTGATTTGTCATGACTCCATCCCTTTCTTATATAATCCCTTTGATCTCCGCTAAATCCTTAATTTCATACTGGTTCATATATTCCTTAATTCCCTCTAACACATCCCATGATGCTCTAGGATTGTAAAAATGTGCTGTACCTACTGCCACTCCTGTAGCACCTGCCATGATAAATTCAACGGCATCTTCTCCTGTAGCAATACCGCCCATGCCGATAATAGGAAGAGAAACAGCTTTTGCTACTTGATTGACCATCCTCAGGGCTACAGGCTTAATGGCAGGACCCGAAAATCCCCCTACCCCCATAGATAATATAGGTTTTCTTTTATGAATATCAATGGCCATGCCAAGTAAAGTGTTGATCAAAGAAAGACCATCTGCCCCGCCTGCTTCTGCTGCCCTTGCCATTTCTGCAATATCTGTTACATTGGGGCTTAGCTTCACAATGACAGGTTGTTTGCTTCGCTTCTTTACTTCTTTTGTGACTTTTTCCACCATCTTTGCATCTGTCCCAAAAGCGACTCCTCCCTCTTTTACATTGGGGCAGGAAATATTTAGTTCTAACAAGTCTACATCCGCTGTCCCTAATCGTTCTGCTACTTGGCAATATTCTTCTATGGTTTTACCAGCTAAGTTAACAATAATTTTTGTATCATACTTTCGCAAAAACGGAATGTCTTTTTCAATAAAAACTTCTACCCCTGGGTTTTGCAATCCTACACTATTTAGCATTCCTCCATAAGTTTCTGCAATACGTGGTGCTGGATTTCCCTTCCAAGGTATCATAGCCACTCCTTTTACAACGACAGCCCCTAGTTGATTTAAATCCATATATTCTCCATATTCTTGCCCTGAACCAAAGGTACCTGATGCCGTCATGACCGGATTTTTAAGTTCTACGCCTCCTATGTTAATCTTAAGATTCTTCATCCCAGACCACCTCTCCTCCGTTAAATACAGGCCCATCTTTACAGACACGACGATATTCCCATTCCTCTGTATCTTGGTTTTGAATTTTACAAACACATCCTACACAAGCCCCTACTCCACAGGCCATCCGTTCTTCTAGAGAGACTTGTATAGGAAGCCCTTGGTCTCCTGCCCAAAGGGCTACATTTTTTAACATAGGTCTAGGACCACAACTATAAATGGTTGTATTTTTTGAGAAAGGAGCATTTTCTTTTAATAAATCTAGTACCGTTCCTTTCTTTCCATAAGAACCATCATCCGTTGCGATATACACTTGATCTGTATACTTTTGAAACTCTTGAATCAAGAAAGGTTCTGTGCGAAAACCCAAATATACTTCTATGGTTCCTTCTAACTGCTGAGCTAATTCTACCAGTGGTGGAACACCTAAGCCTCCTCCTACTAATATAGAATGACCAGCCTCTTGGGAAATTTGATATCCACTTCCTAAAGGACCTAAAATTTCTATTGTTTCTCCTGCTTCATAGGTACTAAACTCTTTGGTTCCCTTCCCTAGTACGCCATAAACAATTTTGATGATTCCCTGTTTTTTATCCGTTTCACAAACACTGATCGGACGTGGCAAAAGCCTTGCTTCTGACCGACAGTATAGGTTGATAAATTGACCTGGTTCTACTTCTCTTACCATGTCCCCAACCTGAAGATCCATTTCATAGACATTTTTTGCAATCTTTCTGTTTTTTATAATCTGAGCCTTCTGTTTCTTCTTCCAAGCCTCTACACACATCTTCTCATCCCCTTCTCTTTCATCATCTTATCTTTGTGCTCCCTAACAAGTAAACAGATAAGAAGGTATATATACCCCCGCTACCTACTACAAAGATATTGGCTCTAATTCCTTTGTATCCATTTCTTTTTCTAGCAACCCTACAACAGCTCTTACTGTATCTAAGGAAGTGAATACTTCTACAGATGTTTCTACTGCCACTCTTCGGATCTGAAATCCATCTCGTTTAGCATCATTTCCTTTGGTTGGAGTGTTAATCACCCAATCTACCACACCGCTTCGAATGATATCTAAAATATTAGGAACACCTTCTCTAATTTTTTTCACTTGTTGTACAGGAATTCCTTCTTGCTCCAGCACTTTCGCTGTTCCTTCTGTTGCCATAAATAAATAGCCAAGGTTAGATAATCGTTTCGCAAGGGGAAGGAATTCTAGCTGGTCATAGGGTTTGATGGTAGCCACAATGGTTCCCTTTGGTTTAGGAAACTTCATTCCTGCTCCTATAAATCCTTTATATAATGCTTCTTCTACTGTATACCCTACGCCTAAAGCTTCTCCCGTTGAACGCATCTCTGGCCCTAAGCTGACTTCTACTTCTGGTAACTTTTGAGTAGAAAAAACAGGAACTTTCACTGTAACAAGAGAAGGTTCTGGATAAAGCCCTACTCCATAAGACAGGTCTTTTAATTTTTTCCCTAACATCACTTGAGTTCCTACATCAACAATGGGTACTCCTGTCATTTTACTAATAAAGGGTACGGTTCTACTTGAACGTGGATTTACTTCAATAATATATAGTTCCTTTTCAAACTCAATAAATTGAATATTGACCATACCTACCACTTCCAAAGCCAAAGAAATCTTTTTTGTATAGGAAATCACTTTTTCTTTGATCTCTTGACTAATGTTTTGGCTTGGATAAATGGAGGTACTATCTCCCGAATGGACCCCTGCTCGTTCCAAATGTTCCATAATCCCTGGGATTAAAATATCTTCTCCATCACAGATGGCATCTACCTCTATTTCTCGCCCAATAAGATATCGATCAATCAAAACCGGATTTTTCTTATCCCTGGCAAAGGCATCTTTTAGATATCTCTCTAATTCTTCTGGATGATAGGTAATCTCCATTCCTTGACCTCCTAATACATAGGAAGGACGTACTAATAGAGGATATCCTAGTTTTTCACCTGTTGCTAACCCTTCTTCTAAGCTCCACACTGCCTTTCCCTTTGGTCTTGGAATTTGAAGTTTTTCTAGTAATGCATCAAACTTTTCTCGGTCTTCTGCCGCATCAATTTGTTCTGGCTTGGTCCCTAGAATAGGAATGTTCATCTCCCGCAAAAACTTAGCTAACTTAATGGCTGTTTGACCACCGAACTGAAGAATGACACCTTGAGGTTGTTCCCTCTCTATAATACTTAGGACTTCTTCTTCTGTTAAAGGCTCAAAATATAAAACATCTGCAATATCGAAATCTGTACTGACAGTTTCAGGATTATTGTTAATCATAATGGTTTCGATTCCTGCTTTTTGTAAAGCTAATATACTGTGAACAGAGCAGTAGTCAAACTCAATTCCTTGTCCAATTCGTATGGGGCCCGAACCTAGTACCACTACTCTTTCTCTTTTACTATCCCTTTTTTCATCTTCCTGCTGATAAGTTGAGTAATAATAAGGGGTGACGGCTTGAAACTCTCCTGCACAAGTATCCACCATTTTATAAGTAGGATGAATATTCCACAGTTGCCTTTTTTTATAAATCTCATTGGGCTTGCATCCCAATAGATCCGCCATTCCTTTATCAGAAAATCCTTTTTCTTTTAAACTTCGTAGCTTCATCTCTGTTAAGTCTTCAATGGTACTGGCTTGTAAGTTTTCCTCTTCCTCTACAATGCTTTTAATCTTTTCTAAGAAAAAAGGATCTATGCCTGTTATTTCATGAACCTTATCAATTCGATACTCTCGTCTAAGCATTTCTGCTACATCAAAAATCCGTTCATCATCAGGAATTTGTACTCTCTTTTTCAGTTCTTCTAAACTTCTTTTTTGAGAACCTGGGTTGACTAAAGTGTACCGTCCTATTTCTAAAGACCGAATCCCTTTTAAAAGTGCCGCCTCAAAAGAAGTTCCAATGGCCATGACTTCCCCTGTAGCCATCATTTTTGTTCCTAACGTTCGTTTGGCACCGAAGAACTTGTCAAAAGGCCACTTGGGGATCTTTACAACTACATAATCCAAGGTTGGTTCTAAGGCTGCTGTAGTTGTTCCCGTCATAGCATTTGTTATTTCGTCTAAATGGTATCCCAAAGCAATCTTAGTAGCTACTTTAGCAATAGGGTAACCTGTGGCTTTTGAAGCTAAAGCAGATGAGCGGCTTACCCTTGGGTTGATCTCAATGACTACATACTCAAAACTATGAGGGTTTAGAGCCAACTGTACATTACATCCTCCTTGAATACCTACTGCTTCAATAATGTCTTGGGAAGCTTGGGCTAACATTCGATGCTCATAGTAAGACATGGTTTGGGATGGAGCAACAACAATACTATCCCCTGTATGAACCCCTACCGGGTCTACATTTTCCATGTTACAAACTGTAATTCCGTTTCCTGCACCATCTCGAATCACTTCATATTCAATTTCTTTCCATCCCTTTACACTACGCTCTAATAATACTTGCCCTACTCGGCTTAAATGAAGACCTTGGGCTAATATTTCTCGTAGTTGTTCTTCATCTTCCGCAATTCCTCCTCCGCTGCCTCCTAATGTATAGGCAGGGCGCACCACAACAGGATAGTTAATTTTCTCTGCAAAAGCCAACCCTTCTTCTATGGTCGTAACAATGGTACTTTCAATTACCGGTTGCCCGATCTCTTCCATTAAAGCTTTAAATAACTCTCTGTCTTCCCCTTTTTTAATGGATTCAATGGAAGTTCCTATAACTTTTACATTGTACTGATCTAAAATGCCACTATCATATAATTCAACAGCTAGATTGAGTCCTGTTTGCCCTCCCATTCCTGCTATTAAACTATCTGGCCGTTCTTTTTCAATAATCCGAGTTAAGGTAGGAAGTGTTAAAGGTTCTATATAAATTTTATCTGCCATTTCTCGGTCTGTCATAATGGTGGCTGGATTACTATTTACCAATACAGTTTCGATTCCTTCTTCTCTTAATGCTTGACAAGCTTGGGTTCCTGAGTAGTCAAATTCTGCTGCTTGCCCAATAATAATAGGACCTGATCCAATGACCAGAACTTTTTTAATACTAGAATCTTTAGGCATGGACATGACCTCCTATCATAGTCACAAATTCATCTGCCACTCCCCAGGGATCTTTCAGCCCTTCCCAAACTTCTGGATGAAATTGAATTCCTCGTAGTGGTAATTTTGTATGTCGAAAACCTTCTATAGTTCCATCGTTTACACTTTGATGAGTCACTTGTAGATCTGCTGGCAGTGCCTCTTTGCTAACAATATATTGATGATTTTGAACCGTAATACTAATTTTTCCTGTTTCTAAACTTTTCACTGGATGATTGACTCCCCTATGCCCAACAGGTAGTTCCTCTATTTTTGCACCTAAAGCCAAAGCAAGAATTTGATGCCCCAACCCAATTCCCATGATAGGTACCTTTCCAATAAGTTGTTTTACTTTGTCAATGATCTCTGGTATATCTTCTGGATTTCCTGGGCCATTGGAAAGTATAATGCCCGCCGGCTTTGTACCAAGAATCTCTCCTACTGATGTATGAGCAGGCAAAACCGTCATATGACAACCTTTTTGATGAAAGCCTCGGAGAATACTTCTTTTAACGCCTAGATCTAGGATAGCTACTAGCGGTCCTGACCCTGCCAACTCATAAGCCTGGGCTGTAGTCACTTGTTCTACGGCATGAAAAGAATAAGGCATCTTAAATTTTTGTTCAATCTGACTTGGTGTTAACTCTCGAGTCGTAATAATTCCCTTCATTTCTCCTCCTTTGGATAAGATCTTCGTTAAGGCTCGAGTATCAATTCCTTGGAGTCCTAAAATTCGATTTTGTTTCAAATAGCCAGAAAGCTCCATTTCACAACGCCAGTTACTAGGCGTTTTGGCTTCTTCGGACATAATGAACGCCCTCACAAAGGGGGCGTGGGAATCCATATCATCTAGACTAATACCATAATTTCCAATGAGAGGATAGGTCATAACTACTAGTTGTCCATAGGAAGAAGGATCTGTTAAAAGTTCTTGGTATCCTTGCATTCTTGTATTAAAAACTACATCTCCTACGGCTTCTTTAATATGTCCAAAAGCGGTTCCTTCCATCATCATTCCGTTTTCTAAAATGAGTTTTGCTTTCAAGATCGAACCCCCTCCAAATCCTTTTTCATATGGATGACAGCTGCTCTAGATGCTTGGGCAAATTCTTCTAATGTGAATTGATTTACATATTTAGGTTGTTTGTAAGCTGCAATAATACCTCTAGAAGAATTGACAATGGCTCCTCTACCTGCTTTGTCAAAACATCCTGCTAGGTCTTGTGCCGTACCTCCTTGGGCTCCGTAGCCCGGCACTAAGAAAAAAGTGTGTGGGAGTTGTTCTCTGAGTTTCTTTCCTTGCTGGGGATAGGTAGCTCCCACCACTGCACCAATAGAACTATAACCAAATTGGCCTATGAAAGGCTCTCCCCATTCTGATACTAATTTTCCTACCTTTTCATATAGTTTCTCTCCACTGGCCAAGTCTAGGTCCTGTAACTGACTACCAGAAGGATTAGATGTCTTCACAAGAACAAAAAGTCCTTTTTGATAGTTTTTGCAATCTTGTAAATAAGGTTCAATAGAATCGTAACCCATATAAGGATTCACTGTGATAAAATCTGATTGATAGATTTGGTGATTTTCTTCTTCAACAGTGACTCTACCAATATGGCCTTTCGAATAGGCCTGTGCTGTGGAAGCGATATCCCCTCGTTTAATATCTCCAATAATAACAAGACCTTTTGCTTTTGCATAAGCAATGGTACGAATGTAAGCATCGATACCAAAAGCACCCCATTGTTCATACATGGCAATTTGAGGCTTGACTGCAGGAATCAAATCCGCTACTTCATCAATAATTTCTTTATTAAATAGATAAAAGGCTTCTGCGGCTCCTTGAGGAGTTTTTCCATACTTTCCATAGGCTTCTTCTTTAATATGAGCAGGGATATAGCTCAGATCTGGGTCCAGCCCCACAACCGTTGGATTTTGTTTTTCCTCTATTTTTTGTATCAATTGGTCAATCATCTTATATCAGCTCTCCTTCTGCCATTACAATTTTTCCTTCCACGATGGTATAAAGAACCTTTCCCTTTACCTTTCTTCCATGAAAAGGGCTGTTTTTGCTTTTGGAAGCAAACTGTGTTACATCAATTTCATACTCTGCTTTTGGATCGATGATTGTAATGTCTGCCATTTTTCCTACTTGCAAAGTACCTTTTGGGCTATTTAAAATTTTTGCTGGATTGGTTGTCATAGTAGCCACCCACTCCATAGGTGTTAGAATTCCTGTCTCTACTAATTCCGTAATCCCAAGGGGCACTGCTGTTTCTAATCCTACAATGCCATTGGCGGCTTTTTCATATTCACAGTTTTTTTCATCATAATGATGTGGAGCATGATCTGTGGCAATCACTTCAATGATCCCATCTCGTAAAGCCTCTTTAATAGCTTCTACATCTTCTTGCCCTCGTAGCGGTGGACTCATTTTTGTATTGGTATCATAGCCATCTACAGCCGCTTCTGTTAAAGTAAAATGATGGGGACAAACTTCGGCTGTTACAGAAATATTTTTTTCTTTTGCATAGCGAAGTAGATCTACACTCCCTTTAGTACTAATATGGCAAATATGAAGATGGGCTCCTGTACTTTCTGCTAATAAAATATCCCTTGCTACCATGACATCTTCTGCTTCTTTTGGAATCCCCTTCATCCCTAATATGGCTGCCATTTCCCCTGCATGCATAACACCACTTCCTGCCAACTTAGGGTCTTCACAATGGGCAAAGATAGGTAAATTAAACATTTTTCCATAAGTCATGGCTTTTTTCATTAGACCTGCATCCTCTACAGACTTTCCATCTTCACTAATGGCACAGATGCCTGCCTCTGCCATAAAGCCAATATTGGCTAACTCTTCTCCATCTTGGTTTTTTGTAATGCTACCAATGGGCAAAACATGAACACAAGCTTCTTTCTCTGCTTTTAATTTGATATATTCTACGATAACCTCATTATCGATGACTGGCTTTGTATTTGGCATACAACAGATGGTGGTGAATCCACCTTTGGCTGCGGCTTGGCTACCTGTTGCAATAGTTTCTTTATATTCAAAACCTGGCTCTCTTAGATGGACATGAAGATCCATAAGTCCAGGAATAACCCAATATCCTTTTGCATCAATGATCCTGGTATCTTCTCCTATTTCTTCTTGATTAGATAGCCCTTGGGACTCTAGTAATTTGATGGTCCCGTCCTCTATCAAGATATCGCAAATCTCCTCCCTGTTGGTGGATGGGTCTATGACTTTCCCCTGCTTGATCCAAGTTTTCATTTTGTTTTCTCCCCTCTGCTAGTAGTTGTAAAATAGCCATCC
>JAAZLH010000332.1 GCA_012799415.1 Candidatus Epulonipiscium sp.
GACTTACCAATTTGCACAAGAGTAGTCTTTACAGAATGTTCTTCTTCATATCTGTTTTGAAATTGTATTGAGTAGTCTATACCTAACCCAATTAATATGGGGAATACTGCCATAGAAACCATGGTCATAGAAACATTTAAGTGTCCCATAAGTCCTAAGGTAGCTATTACCGATACAAAGATTATTCCGAGGCTTAGGGACTTCCATCGAACCCTAAAAACTAGGTTCAATATTATAAGCATCAAAACTACTGCTGATGCAACCATTATTACCATATTGGATTTCATTTCTGCCCTTAAGGACGAATCCAATACAGGCTTTCCCGAAACTATGAAGTTTACGTCAAAGTTTTCTGCCTCCATAGCATTAGACACTTCTTTATATATTGAGTCAATTTCGCTATCTTCTAAATTTCCATTTAGCTTAATCATTGCCATCATATGATTCTCGTCGATTATCGTATCTGAAAATACATCTCTTAATTTCCCATCTTCATATAAAATATTATCTAATTCTTCTTGATTATGTGGGAAATATGGAATCATCATTCCGGACTTTTCATGAAAAGTCTTAAGCCCATCACTTATTTTGCTAAGATTGTCACCCATAGTAATAAAGCCGTCTGACATTGTTTTTAGCTCTTCCGGTGAAATACCGCCCGATAGATTGTCTGTCATATCTGAAACTTCATTTCCTATATCTTCTTTCAAGGAATTAAAAACATCTGAAGTATCTGGAAACATGCCTCCACCAGCTGCCATCTCCGACAGTCCATCGCTTAAATCACTTAGGTTTTCCCCCATTGTAATAAAGCCTTTTGACATTTGTTTTAGTTCTTCTGAAGATATCCCATCTCCGGATAAAGACCTTTTCATTTCTTCTAACTCTTTATTTAGCTTTTTACTAATGTTATTTAGTGCCTGAGAGGTATTTTTATTCCCTTGCGAAATCTTTCCTGTATTCTCCGACATTATTGATAGACCATCGGAGCATTTGCCTATATTTTCAGCAAACATATTTAGCTTTTTATAGATTTCGGGGTTGCCTTTCACTCCTTCTGCAATTTGCCCTAGCTGTCTTGATGTTTCCTTTAATCCTGCTGAAGAAGTATCCAATCCTCCTCCCATCTCGGTTACACCATTAGCTAAGTTATCTTGACCGCTGCTAAGCTCATCGAATACCTCAGAAATCTCGGACAGCTCTCCTAACTTTGCCTCTATCGCCGCCGGGTTAGGTAAATCTTTGCTTGCCAATTCACCGCCTATATCTATTAGCTTTTGTCCTATTTCACCAAGTCCGTTGCCCATAGTTGTAAACTTATTTTTTAGCTCTTCCTCTTGTTTCCTAGCCGTATCGCCCATAAGTTTACTCGGATCTATTGATTTCATTAAATCATCAAGTTTTTGCTCTACCGCCTTTGGATCTGGCAACTCTTTACTTACTAGCTCTTCTCCAATTTCTTTAAGCTTGCCGCCCATTTCACCAAGACCATCGCTAATATCTGGTGCTTGTTTCTTTATTTCTGTTGCTTGTTTGTCCGTTATTTGATGAACAACAGAGGCCGGACTCATAAAAGTGAAGATTCCCTCATTATATTTGAGCCTTTCTTCTACATTCCACAGCTTTTTCATATTCTCTAACTCTAACAAATCCTTTTCTTCACCTTCAAGCAAGACCATAATAGCGTCTCCGCCGAATGCCTCCTCCATGGCATAATTAGATATATATGCCTCATTGCTCGTCTTAACTAAAGTTTCGCTACCGGTTGCCATACTTACTTTTATAGCTCCGACTATCATAATAGCGAATACTATTATAACTACAAACAAGGTTTTAAAAGGGGTTCTTTCTATTCTACTTCCTATTTTGGAAAACATTCTGCTCAAAATTACCATCCCTTTCTTAAATATTTATTTTGTAATTATATCTACTAATTTTCCTACATAAGCACCAATTTCATTATCTTTAATTTTAGGCATATATAGGAAAGATAAGATACTTCCCATCATTAATCTTATTGAGAAGTCTTCATCTTCTAAGTTAATGCCTGCATCCTTTATGGTATTTTTCAATATTGATGTTATTTGTTTAATAAAATCAATATCAGCTACTTCCGGATTTACCTGGCTCTCCATTAAAATTAATTTAATTACTTCACTGTGCTCAGAAATAAATTTAATTCTTTCCCTTAAAATAAGTTCTAACTTTCTCATAGGTTCTGAGTCTTTAAATTCTACTAAAGACTGTTTTAGACTAGTTATTAAAATTGGTTCTATGGCATCAACGAATATTTGCTTTTTTGAATCGAAGTATCTAAACAAAGTAACTTCAGATATGTCTGCCTCTCTTGCTATATCTATAGTTGTTGAGCCATTGTACCCCTTTTCTATAAATACATTTAAGGCCGATTCTAGTATTTGCTTTCTTCTTTTTTCTTTTGTCATTCTTTTATTGCCTTTTTCCATTCCTGCTCCCCCTTGTGTTAGTACTTACTTACATATTATATCATAAGAATTTCTTTTGTCAACATAATCTATGAAAATATCTTTTGCTTATTTAATCCTAAGCTAAGAAGTCTTAATATAAAGGGTAATGTTACACTTATATCCGTACATAGTACTACCCCAAAAAAAGCTCGCTTAACAGCAACTGCTCATTCAATAAACGCTTGTCCTTTTCATATAAGGGTGACATTATACCATTTATGTAGTATGATAAGTTGCACGGATAATCTATCGTTATTTAATTTGATAGGATTAAATATAACAATATTA
>JAAZLH010000045.1 GCA_012799415.1 Candidatus Epulonipiscium sp.
AAAACTCCTTTCTTCATAAAAAAGAAAATTTTGTTCATAGAATTTACGTAATAGACCCACTGATTAAGAATCAGCAGGCCTATTGGTAAAGTAGCAAAGAAAATATAAATCTAGATTACTTATTACAAAAGATTTTATTGATGGCATCTAGTACATCAGTAGAAAGGGTTATATCTAAGGCTTTCACATTTTCTTCTACTTGAGAAGGTTTGCTAGCTCCAATTAATGTACTGGTAATACCGGGTTGATGAAGAAGCCAGGCAAGGGAAAGTTGAGAAAGAGGGATACCTAATTCATCAGAAATTTGAATCAATTGTTCCACCTTATCTAGATTTTCATCTGTCAGCATTTTTTGCATAAAATGATTTGCCTTTGGATCTGCAGCACGGCTATCACCAGGGATAGGTTGCCCTTTGCGATACTTTCCAGTTAGTAAGCCTTGGGCCAAAGGTGAAAATACAACCAAACCAATACCGTTTTGAATACAGGTTGGAACGACCGCATCTTCAATATATCGATTAAATAAATTATATACAGGTTGATTCACTACAATATGATCTAATAAATAACGATCTTGTACACGAAGCCCTTCTGCAATCTGGGCTGCAGTCCATTCACTGACCCCCATATATAAAATTTTACCTTGGCGGATTAAATCGTCAATGGTGCGCAAGCTTTCCTCTAAAGGAGTATTGGGATCAAAACGATGACAGTATAAAATATCTACATAATCTAAGTCTAATCGCTTTAGGCTAGCATGGACTTGCTCAAAAATATGTTTGCGAGATAGACCTTTATCGTTAGGACCCTCTCCCATTGGGTGAAATACTTTTGTAGCAAGAACATAAGAATCACGATCATATTTTTTGAGGGCTTGTCCCACTATTTTTTCTGCTTCACCTCTGGCATATACATTGGCTGTATCAAAAAAGTTAATTCCCAGTTCATAGGCTTTATCAATGGTTGCAATTGCTGTTTCAGCTTCTGTAGAGTTTCCATAAGTTAGCCAGCTACCTAAACTAATTTTACTTACATTTAGACCGGTTTTTCCTAAGCGTTGATATTGCATATACATAAACTCCTTTCATTAAGAAATAATATCTCATTTTAATTATAAAGGAATGTGAAGTAAACTGCAATAAATACAGGTATCATATGGAAAAGATATTTTCTATATGGTATGATGAAGGACAATAAGATAGAGTACTTGAATGCTCTGTTTATGGTGAGAAAGGATGATTTGGATGACAGAACGCCGTCTTCCTATGGAGCTTTATAGTAAAATTCCAAGATATGAAAAAATTGCTTTAGATATTGCTTATGATATTTATAACGGCCATTTGCAAGAAGGAGAAAAGGTAAGAGGACGATCTACACTTTCAAGTAAATATAATGTATCTCCAGAGACCATTCGAAGATCTATGAAAATACTGAGTGATATGGAAGTTGTAGAGACCATAGAAAAAAAGGGAAGTTATATTCAATCCAAGGAAAAAGCTTATGCTTTTATTCAAGAATATCAATTAAAAAATCAAGTATTATCATTGAAGGAAAATCTTCATACTCTCATTACGCAACAGAAAGATATTGAAAAACAAGTAATGGAGAACTTAGACTCTATTATTGAACATTCCCTTCAACTTCGTAATATAGGGCTCATGTATCCATTAGAAATAAAAGTTCAGGCACCTAGCCATATTATTGGAAAAAGCATTGGAGAAACTAGATTTTGGCATCATACAGGTGCTACCATTGTGGGTATTTACCAAGAAGGGAAAATGATATACTCTCCAGATCCCAAAACTCAATTTCAAGAAGGAAATAAAATTTTATTTATAGGCAACCATAGGCTAACTTTTGAAAGGGTACAGCATTATATTGATGAGTATCAGCCAGAGTAAGTATTTTCCATCTTATAATCATATGATTATAAGATGGATTTTTACACCTTCTTATTATGTTTTTAATAATAAAATGATATTTAGATCCAAGAAAACTGACAACCTTGATTTGACAACGAGTTGTCAGTCGTGTATGATAAGTAATGAAATTGAGATAGAAAGGAGAATTACATGGATACCATTGGTTTTTTTATGAGTCGATGGCAGCAAATTTTACAATTGACCCTAGAACATTTCATTATTGTCGTTATCGCAATGACGATTTCAATAGTAGTAGGTGTAGGTATTGGAATTCTAATTACTTATCATGCAAAAGCAGCAGATATTATTATAAAGGTAGCAGGGGTATTAATGACCATCCCTAGTCTTGCGTTATTTTCAATACTAATTCCTTTGTTAGGAATAGGTACGGCTCCTGCCATTGCTGGTTTGGTTCTATATACTCAGTTACCTATTATTCGTAATGTATATATGGGCATTATGGGTATTGACTCATCTATTATAGAAGCAGCCCATGGAATGGGTATCAATCCTAAAAAAATTCTATATAAGATTAAACTTCCATTGGCTTTTCCTGTTATTATGACAGGGATCCGAACTGCTGTAGTTATGGGGATCGGAATAGGCGCCATAGCTTCCTATATTGGGGCAGGTGGCTTAGGAGATTATATTTTCCAAGGCATTAGTAGAAATAATGAAAAAATGATCTTGATCGGTGCCATTATGGTTTCTCTTCTAACTATTATTATTGATCAAGGTTTAGGATGGGTACAAAATAGATACGAGGTATAAAGTAAGGAGAACAGGAAAATGATTCAATTTGAAAATGTAATAAAAAAGTATAAAAATCAAAAAAAACCAGCAGTAGATAAACTTAACTTAAAGATTGAAAAGGGAGAAATATGCATGTTGGTAGGGCCTTCAGGTTGTGGTAAGACAACAACTATGAAGATGATTAACCGTTTAATTGAACCAACATCAGGTAATATTTATGTGAATGGAAAAAATATTTTGGAGATAAACCCGACAGACTTACGCTTAGATATTGGTTATGTCATCCAAAATACAGGCTTATTTCCTCATATGACCATAGAAGAAAATATTGCTACTGTACCCATAGAAAAAGGATGGAGTAAGACAAGGATTAAAGAACGGGTAGAAGAATTAATGGAATTGGTAGAACTAGATCCTAAAACATATGCCAAAAAGAAACCTGGGGCTTTGAGCGGGGGACAGCAACAAAGGGTTGGCGTGGCTCGTGCTTTAGCTGGAGATCCACCAGTAATGTTAATGGATGAACCTTTTGGTGCCTTAGATCCCATTACTAGGAGCAACCTACAAGATGAATTTTTACGGATTCAAGAAAAGGTTCATAAAACCATTATTTTTGTGACCCATGATATTGATGAGGCTATTAAGATGGGAGATACCATTGTTGTAATGAGGGATGGAAAAGTGGTGCAAAGAGATACGCCAGATGAAATTTTAACCCATCCTGCAGATGAATTTGTAGAGGATTTGATAGGAGGCAACAGCCCTATAAAACGAATGAATTTAATTAGATGTGAAGAAGTAATGCAAGAAATTATCAAAATTCCTTCAAATATGGAAGTTCAAGAAGCTCAGACATTGGCTTTTGAAAACAATGTTAAAGTTTTAGGTGTTGTTGATTCACAGGGGAATTATGCAGGTTATGTACGGAGGAGAAATTTACGGCCTTCCTCACAAGATCTTAGAAAGGCAACAAAACAAATTACCCATACGGTTGGAGTAAGGACTACATTACAAGACGCCTTATCAGAAATGCTTAGTGCAGGAAGGGATTTTATTTTTGTAAGAGGGAGAAATAAAGAGATTCAAGGCCTTATTCATATCAATGACCTTTTGAAAGCGGTGAATGATGATGATAGATAAAAAGTCACTTTGGCACCGGTATAAATCTATTTTTATTCTGATTCTCGTTCTACTTGTAGGAGTGACCCTTAGTTATTATGTGGTTGAATACCCTCAGGACGGGACAGTAGCAAGATTGGTAACTTATGATAAGATTATGCAAGCCATGGGAAAACATCTTTCTATGGTTTGTATTTCAAGTGGATTAGCTTTGCTGACAGCGTTTCCTTTAGGGATTTTATTGACCCGTAGAATATGTAGGAAGATAGCTCCTAGGGTGGTTGCTATCATTAATATTGCGCAAACTATTCCTAGTTTAGCTATCATTGCCTTATTTGTAGGAGTTTTAGGGATTGGTGCCCCAACAGCCATATTAGCTCTTTGGCTCTATTCTCTTTTACCTATTCTTAACAATACAATGGTGGGAATTATGGAAGTAGATAAAGATATTATCGAAGCAGCTAGGGGAATGGGGATGCAACCAAGACGAATTCTCTGGAAAGTAGAATTACCTTTAGCCATGCCTATTATTTTGGCAGGAATTAGAACTTCTGTAACCATTACAATAGGAACAGCTATTTTAGGTGCTTTTGTAGGTGCTGGTGGATTAGGAGATTTTATTATTTCAGGGAATAACGTAAGTAGGTGGCAGGTGCTTATACTTGGAGCTACATTACCAGCACTAATGGCTTTATTTACAGATTATCTTTTTGGGTTGTTAGAAGAGAAGGTAGCTATCTAAATCAAAAAAAGAATTTATATTGTAGAACAGAGAGGAAAAATAAAAATGTTTAATTTTACACGTTTTAAAAAAAGTATTATTCTATTAGCAAGTTTGCTGATAATCATAGGAGTATTTACAGGATGTGGTGAAAAAGCAGATGTTATTAAGGTAGGTTCCAAAGAGTTTTCGGAACAATTAATCTTAGGTCAAATTACTTTATTGGCACTACAAGATGCAGGGTATAAAGTAGAAGACAAGACGAATATTGCAGGATCAGATAAAGTGCGTAGTGCATTAGAAAATGGAAATATAGATGTGTATTGGGAATATACAGGAACTGCTTGGTTAATGCATCTTCAAAATGATGAAGCAATTACGGATTCAGAAGAATGTTATATTAAAGTAAAAGAAGAAGATGCAAAAAAAGATTTAATCTGGATGAATTATGCACCTTTAAACAATACCTATACTGTAATGATGACACAAGCAGCAAGTGATAACCTAGGAGTTACAACGATCAGTGAATTAGCAGACTATATCAACCAAAACCCAGAAGAATTAATTTTTGCAGGAGATCATGAATTTACAGGCAGACCTGATGGAATGGTGGCTTTAGAAGAAGCTTATGGATTCTCATTTGGAGAAAATCAAGTGAAAGAAATGGGCATGGGAATTATCTATAAAACTTTGCAAGAAGAGCAAGTAGAAGTTGGAATGGGTTTTGCTACAGATGGACGAATTGCAGCCTATGATCTAGTCAATTTAGAAGATGATCGTAATTTTTTCCCAGTTTATAATGCAGCTCCCGTTTTTCGTAAAGAAACCTTTGAAAAACACCCTGAATTGTCTTCTGTTTTAGATCCTATTATAGAAAGATTAGATACAGAGACCATTACTCAGTTAAATTATCAGGTAGACATTGAAGAAAAAGAGCCGAAGGAAGTAGCAAGAGAATGGCTACAATCAGAAGGCTTAATAAAATAAAAGTATAGAATAATAACTCCACTCCCCAATAGGGAATGGAGTTATTATTTTAACTTTCATCTCATAAGTTTATATAATGCCACTATATTATTATAGATAAGTTATTTTGACGAAAAATTTAATGTGGAAGGTAGTGCGTAAGTATTTTGAGAAATGAAATGAGAAGATGATTTTATAAACTCAATAAGGAGAGATGAAGAACCAACTATTCCAGGAGAATATGGCTTGGAGATAATAGAAGTTATAGAAAAAACATACTCTTTAAAATAAATTCTATTATAGAAAAAGACAAAATAGATTTACAAAGTGACAAAAAAGCTTTATACTGTAAGTAACCGATTTCTTAAGAAAAAGCTCAATTTAAAAAAAGGCGTTATTATACACCTCAGGAAATCGGTTACTTAGTAAGTTTAAGTGGTTTTTACTCAAAGAGGAAGGGGGAAAATGATGGTCAAACAAAGTTCAGAAGAATTGTTACTTTTTTATCAGAATCATCTTTTAAATGACATTGTACCTTTTTGGGATCGGGCTGTAGATCGGGATTATGGTGGCGTTTTTACCTGTTTTAACAATGAAGGGACAAAGCTACTGAGTAAGGATAAATATACTTGGTCTCAGGGACGTTTTATTTGGTGTTGGAGTACTTTATATGAGATGATGAAGGCGGGAAAGATTCATGGTGAACTAGATCGATATGCAGAGGAAGCCCAACAAGCAGTATCTTTTTTACAACAACATGTCTTACTAGAGAATGGACATTGTGCGTTTTTATTAAGCAAAGAAGGAAGAAAAAAAGAACCTGTTCTAGGAAAGGGATATGATACCAGCTTTTATGCAGATGCTTTTGTAATTTTAGGTTTTGCTAAATATGCCAAAGTTTTTCAAGAAGTTTCTCTATTAGATTGGATTTTAGATTTATATGATTCTGTTCAAAGAAGATTAGAACGAGGGGTTTTTAAATGCGAACCTTATCCTATTCCAGAAGGATATCAGGCTCACGGTGTTTCTATGATTATGTTGAATGTAACCCAAGAATTATCAGATACTTTAGAGTATTTACAACACCCTAGAGCAGAAGAGATACAAAGACAGAGTGTTGAATATATGAAAAAAATTATGGATGTATTTTGTGATAAAGAGTATCGAATGGCAGAGACCCTAACAATACAAGGAGAACGAGATGCAAGCTTATTAAGCCGTCATATGAATCCTGGACATACCATTGAATGTATGTGGTTCGTTTTACATACAGCACAAAAATCTAAGCAAACATCTTATGTAAAGAAAGCAGGAGAAGTTGTAAAAAAAGCTTTTGAACTAGGTTGGGATGAAGAAAAAGGTGGATTATTACGGTTTGTTGATTTTCAAGGAGGTCCCCCTAAAGGGGAATGGAAGGATGATCCACATACATCGTTAATTGCGAGTACTTGGGATTATAAACTTTGGTGGCCTCATTCAGAGGCACTATATACCACATTATTATTTTATACTCTTACCAAAGAGGATATTTATTGGAGAGAGTATAAAAGAGTTCATGAATATACATTTCATACATTTCCCAATCCTAATGAGGATATAGGCGAATGGATTCAGATTCGAGGAAGAGATGGAAAACCAGTAGAACAAGTAGTGGCCCTTCCGGTAAAAGATCCATATCATATTCTTAGAAATCTGCTATTGATCATTGAATTGCTATATAACCAAAAAGATTAATTTTTTAAAATGCAGCTATATGTATAAAAATAAGGGGGAGTTAGGAAATGAAACAATTTATACAACCAATAGAAAAAAAGAAGGTAGATCAGTTAGAACTACAAGTTTTTGAAACCAGAGGGGATATGGGGGCTCAAGCAGCTCATGATGTAGCTGCTTATATGAAAGAATTAGATCAGAAGCAAGAGCGTATTCGTATGATTTTTGCATCTGCTCCTTCTCAAAATGAGTTTCTACAAGCCTTAATTGCGATACCCAATCTTCCTTGGAATAAGGTAGAAGCCTTTCATATGGATGAATATATTGGATTAGAAGAGGGGGCACCTCAATTATTTAGTAATTATATCCGTACTCATTTATTTGATCTTGTAAAACCAGCAAAAGTATATTTTATTAATCCACAAGTAACGGATCCACAAGAAGAATGTCAGCGCTATAGTCAATTACTGCAGGAAGAAAAAATTGATATTGTTTGCCTAGGCATAGGAGAGAATGGGCATATCGCTTTTAATGACCCACCTGTAGCTGATTTTAATGACCTAGAAGTAGTAAAGGTAGTAGAATTAGAGCAAGCCTGTAGGCAACAACAGGTTAATGACCAATGCTTTCCCAATATAGAGGCAGTTCCAACTCATGCTATTACTCTTACCATTCCTACCATTGTAGGTGCAAGCAGATTATTCTGTATTGTTCCAGGGCCAACAAAGAAAATTGCAGTGGAACAAACCCTAGAAGGCCCCATCCATACTCAATGTCCAGCCTCTATTTTAAGGCAACATCCAAATTGTATTTTATATGTTGACAAAGATGCTAGAAGGTAGGTGGTAAAAATGAAAACAGTTTTGGTTAATGGAAAAATCATTACACCTATGAGGATCCTAGATAATGGGATTTTGGTTTTTGAAGATGATACTATTCTTTATGTAGGGGATAAGCATGGTTATGAAATTACAGAGCAGGATCGAGTAGTAGATGCAGAGGGGAAATATATAAGTCCTGGATTTATTGATATTCATACTCATGGAGCAGGTGGCCATGATTTTATGGATGGTACAGTAGAGGCTTTCTTAGGAGCAGCCTATACTCATATGGAACATGGGAGTACAACTTTAATTCCTACTACTTTAACGAGTACCATGGAAGATTTATTTCAAACCTTAGATTTATTCAAAGAAGTAAAAAAACAAAACAAAGGTCCACATTTACTGGGATTGCATTTAGAGGGACCTTACTTTTCCATGGAGCAAAGAGGAGCTCAAGACCCCAAATACATTAAAAATCCAGAAAAAGAAGAATATGAGAAGATCTTAGCCTATAGTTCGGATATTGTGAGATGGACCATTGCACCGGAGCTAGAAGGAGCATTACCTATGGGAAGGGCATTGGAGCAAAGAGGTATTGTCCCCTCTATTGGTCACAGCAATGCAGTCTATGAAGAGGTTTTAAAAGCATATGAACATGGATATTGTCTTATGACCCACTTTTATTCAGGTATGTCTACAGTAACTCGAGTTAAAGGAGAGCGGTTTGCTGGGGTTATAGAAAGTGGTTACCTCATAGATGAAATGTTTGTTGAGGTTATTGCAGATGGGCTTCATTTACCTAAAAGTTTATTACAATTAATTTATAAAGTAAAAGGTGCAGATCGAATTTGTTTAGTAACAGATTCTATGAGGGCAGCAGGGTGTGAAGAAGGAGAATATATTCTAGGTAATAAGGAGACAGGGCAGCGGGTCATTGTAGAGGATGGAGTGGCAAGATTGTTGGATCGAAGTGCTTTTGCAGGGAGTGTAGCCACGGCAGATCGTTTGATTCGAACCATGGTTAATATGGCAGAGGTTTCCCTGCAAGAAGCCGTTAAGATGATGACTTTGACCCCTGCACGTGTGATGAACATTGATGCTACAACAGGAAGTCTTGTACCTGGAAAGAAAGCGGATATTATTGTTTTTGATAAAGATATCCACGTTTCTAAAGTTTGGGTCGGAGGTATTTTAACAAAAGATAAGTAAGGGGTTCATTTTGGTGGATTACCAGTAGATGAACGTGTAATGAGGGTGGGTTCTAAAGAAACATCAACAGAAGGTAAAGTTGGCTCTTTAATTTTATCAAGTAATGTGCTACAGGCTAAAGCCCCCATTTGATAAGCGCTTTGATCTATAGTGGTTAAACTAGGATAGGAAATTTCTGAAAGGGGGATATTATCAAACCCCATTAAGGATATTTCCTCGGGAACCTGAATTCCAGCCCACTGGAGATGATGAAGGACGCTAAGGGCTGTCATATCATTAATACAAAAGACAGCTGTAGGGCGAGGAGAAGATTGTAAAAGCTTTTCTGCAAAATACTTCCCATTTTTATATTCATAGACTTCTGTGCTTGTTTCTACTTCGTGAACACCTTCTATAATAGAGGCTTTAGGTAGGGAAATTTGATCTTTGGCCAGAGCATCTCTAAACCCTCTTAAGACCTCTCGACGGCTATGACGGGCGTCAATGGGTGCCGATACAAAGGCGATGTGGCGGTGTCCAAGTTCTACTAAATGTCGGCCAGCTAAATAGCCTCCTTGATAAAAATTAAAAGTAATTCGATCTCCAGGTATAGAAATGGACTGATCCATGGAAACGATATGAAATCCAGGTTGTTGGTATTGTTCTATGAAATCATGATCTCCACGAATGGAAGCTAAAATGATACCAGCAACTTGTTTTTGGATGAGAGATTCAATAAAGTTTTTTTCCTTTTGGGCATCTCGATTCACACTACATAGAAATAAATCGTAGTGATTGGCAGATGCAGTTTCTTCAATTCCTTTTACAAGCATTGTATAATAAGGATTTGTGATAGTAGGAATGATAACCCCAATATCTGTACTTTTGTTTGATTTTAAGTTGCGCCCAAGTAGATTGGGCGTATACCCTAATTCTTTTGCTACCCGTAAAACTCGTTCTTGCAACTCCGCACTAACATAATAATCCTTATTATTCAGTACCCTAGAGACGGTGGCAGCAGAGGTATTGGCCAAGGTGGCAATATCATAAATAGTGGCACGTTTTGTATGCATCATAACACCTCTTATTTCTCTTATTGATAGTACTATAGTAACATAAAAAGAGAAAATAAAGAAGGAGGAGGGGAGGCAATATGCAAATTCAATTTGGTGAAGTCATTAGTCAGCTGATTATTATGGTCATCATTATTATGATAGGATATGGAGCTAAAAAATGGAGATTAATAGGGGAAGTTGGTGAAAAGGATATATCTAGGCTTGTGGTCAATATTACAAGTCCTGCCCTTATTATTTCTAGCTTATCAATTTCTTTAGATGAAAATGTATCAAAAAATATTATTATGATTGCGGCTATTACAAGTGGAATATTAGTAAGCTCCTATTTAATAAGTTTGTTGATATTAGGTTTTAAATCTTATGAAGAAGAGGAAAAAGTTATCTATCATTTTAGTATGGTTTTTGGAAATGTTGCATTTTTAGGATTTCCTATGTGTTATGCACTCTTTGGTAAAGAAGGGCTTCTCTATGCCTCTGTTTACTCTGCAGTACAAGATTTATTTTTTTGGTCTTTAGGTGTTCAGATTTTAGCAAAGAAGGGAGAAAAATTGAATTTAAAAAACCTATTAAACCCTTGCATGATTGCATTGGTAATAGGAATTTTTATATTAATTTTTAAAATCCCTATACCTAGTACAATAGAGAAAGCTCTCACTTCTATTGGGGGGGCAACAATTCCTTTGGCTTTGATGTTAGTAGGATCTAGCTTTTTTAATTATAAAATAAGCAAAGGAACGTTAAAGCAAATGATAGTACCATCTTTTATCAAACTTTTGTTAGTACCATTGATTGGTGGACTCATTCTTTTACCGATTCCAATACCAGAGTTGTTAAAATATATTATAATTATTGAATTATCAATGCCCTGTGCAGCATCCAGTGTTGTATTAGCAAAAAACTATGGGCGAGATCATGTGCTTGCATCCACTGTGGTTATGCATATGACAGGATTTAGTTTACTTACGATACCTATAGTTATTTTAATAATAAACAGCCTTTGGTAATGAAGAAAGGAGATGGGGGTTGATGAAGTATAGTATATGCTCGACATGGGGAAGAAAAAATAATAGGCCCTTAGAAGATGTAGTACAAATAGCTTGTGAGTTGAAGTTAGATGGAATTGAAATCTGGGATGAACATATCCATGATTATCTTCGAAGGCATAATTGTACAATAACAGAACTGAAAAGATATCTAGATGGGAATCATTTACAGTGTTCTGGGATTGCTCCTTACTTTGATTTTTTAGGAAATGGAGGAATAGAAAAAAACATTGAAATAGCAGAAAGAGCCATCGAATATGCAAAGCAGATGAATTGCAATATGATTCGTACTTTTGTGGCATGGAAACCATCGAAAGATCTTACGAAGAAAGAGTGGAAGCTTTGTGTAGATGGATTACGAGAGATCACCAATAGGATTAAAGATGAAAAAATCTATTTTGCACTAGAAACCCATAATAATCAACCTATTGATACAGCTGATAACATTTTATATTTGCTAAAGGAAGTGAATAGTAATCAATTAAAAGTATTATTTGATGGGTTTAATTATATTGTAGATCAATTGGATCTAATGGACGCTTATAAAAAACTCGAAGAATATATTATTCATTATCATATGAAGAATTATCGTTGGACAGAGGAAGAAAAAATAGCACTGCCTTTAGGGGAGGGGGATGCTGATTTTACTTCTATTATACAAAACCTTAAGAAAAAATCTTATCAAGGATTTATTTCCTTTGAGTATTTTGATCTTACCCCGCAAAAGTTGATTCAAAAATCTATAGAGTGGATTGAGAGAATGGAATAAACAATATTAAGTATTATAAAAAAACCTAATATAAAAAATATTTTCAAGGAGGAGTTTGTAATGAAATTTGCAGTTATTGGAGCAGCCCACGCACATATTTATGAATTTATTGATGACATGCTGGCTATGGATGGAGAGTTTATAGGGATTTATGAAGATCACTCAGAATATGTAAAGGAGGTAGCAGAAAAATATAATGTTCCTATTTTTCTTGATATGAAAGAACTTTTTGGCCAAGGAGTTGAGGTTGTAGGAACATCTGCTATCAATCATGAAAAAATTGATGTAATTGAACAATGTAGCAACTACAACGTTCATGTTATTGCAGATAAGCCCATTGCTGTTAACGAAAAAGATTATAAAAGGCTAGAAAAGATTATTGCAAAAGGGAATATTGAAGTTGGCTTAATGCTTACTGTTCGTTTCATGTCTCCGATTTATACAATAAAACAAGTTATTGAACGAGGAGAGATAGGTCAGCTTCTTGGTGTTGAAATCTTTAGCCCTCATCGGTTAAGAGCAGAAGGAAGGCCTGATTGGCATTTTGAAAAAGAAAAAAATGGTGGTATTGTTATCGATTTGATGATTCATAGTATTGATTTATATCATTGGTTAACAAAAAGTGAGATTTCAGATTTTATGGGATCAGTTACTAAGTCAATCTTACAAGAAAAAGAAGATTTTTATGATTGTGCTCAGTTTTTTGTTCAAAGTCAAAATGGAGCCAATGGTTATCTAAGGGTAGATTGGCATATGACGGATACCCATTGGAACTGGGGAGATTTAAGAGTTTTCTGCACAGGATCAAAAGGAATGATAGAAGTACGAGCTATAGGAGATCCCCTAACAAAAGAATTAGTTGCTATTTTGTTTAAAGAAGGAGAAGAAACACGAAAGTTAGAACTAGAAGAAGCCAATCA
Organism: Candidatus Epulonipiscium sp.; assembly: GCA_012799415.1. GTDB lineage: Bacteria > Bacillota > Clostridia > Lachnospirales > JAAYNZ01 > JAAZLH01. The sequence continues at coordinate 13,015 of JAAZLH010000045.1, forward strand.
GTCTGTTACTTGCGATTTTATAAAACGAATCCGAAAAGAAGAACATTCTATTACTCATCAAGATATATTAGATGCAACTCGGCTAGCTATTGAATTTGATAAGAAAGCCAAAAAGGTTAATTTAATTTAGATAGTGAGTATTTAAGAGTTTTTAATGAAAATAATGCCCCGGTCTAATATCTAGAGAATTTCCATAATAGAATCATAAGAAAGTCAATCTTTTGGGAAAGGTTCAGTCTTATCTATATAAAATCCAATTGACATTGACTTTCCTATGTTTTTTATGTATTGTTAATCAATATCTAGATTGTGTATAAGGTAGGAAGAAGGAAGGAATGTGAGCACAAATGAGCAAAAGGCATCATTCTATATTGGCACGTATTAAAAACATCTTTTTGTTAAAGTCACTATTATCAAAATTGATGGCAAGTTTCTTACTCATTATTATCATTTTATCTTCCTTTTATTTAATTACACAAAGAGTTTTCATAAAAAAAATGGAACAGGAGCTAGTAAACGGTACCAATGAAAGATTTCTAAATGTGGCAAATAAATTTGACTTAAGTTTAGAGCAAATTAATAAAAAAAACCTTCTTAATATTTATATAGAGTTATCAAAAAAGTTAGATTCCAATTATTTATCAGCTGTTGATTATTTGGAAATACAAAAATATCTTACAAACAATCGAGCAAATAGCCAACATATTCATGATTTCTTGATTTTTAAAGATACAGAAGACTATATTATTACAACAAATGGAACTTATAGGAAAGATCGTTTCTTTGATTATTTTTTTAAAAGTACACAATATAATCAACAATTTTGGGAAGAAGAACTAGAAAAAAACTTTACTTATAAGGTTTATCCTACACAACAAATTATAACCAAGAATATAGATAATAGTAATCAGCATAAAAATTTATTACCGATGGTATTGAAACCAAAAAGAAAATCAAAGATGATTATTATCGCATTGGTGGATATTGATTCGCTTACTTATTCAATAGAAGAGAATTTTTTAGAGAATTTTGCTATATTTGATGATGAAGAAAATATATTGTATGCTTCAACGATAGAAGAAATTGATATAAGTACAAGAAATACTATGATGGCAAGTCCACAAAGATACGGAGATAGAGGATATCTATTTTTGAAAGAATCAAGTAAAAATTCCTTGATTTATGCTCAAGTTCTCCCAAATGGATATTTTAAAGAAGCCTTACATGCAATGAATCGTACCTTTCAAGCTATTTTGCTTATTTCTATCGTTATTAGTGGAATTATTTCTATTGTGATTGTAATACAATTTAATAATCCAGTTAAACAATTAGCAGAGGAAATAAAAAAATCAAATCATAATAAGGGACTGGATGTAGAAGATAATGACTTGCATTTTATGTATCAAAATATCTTTAAGATTATTAAAGAAAACTCGAATTATGTAAAAGATATCTATGAAAAAGAATCCTTGTTAGAGAACTTTTTTTATGAAGCCAAAATTAAAAATATTTATTTACAGATGAATCATGTGAAAAATAGTTTTTTAGATAATAGTAAGTATGCTATGATATATTTTAAGGTTCATTATAAAAAAACATTTTATGAGTATATATCGGAAGAAGAAAGTAAAGGAACCTTCTTTTTGAGGCATTTGATAGAGGTCTATATAGGCGATTATTTTAAAGATTCTTATACTTTTCAAATAGAAGACAATCAGATTATTTCTTTAGTAAGTGTTGGGAATGAAATACAAAGTATTTTCTCCCAAATACAAGAAATCAAGGATAAGCTAAAGCTAGAAGAAGAACATCTGTTTTTCACCATTGCTATTTCTAATATTTATGATGAGCCGACTTATTTAAATGAGGTATATAAAAAAATCTTTGAAGTTGCTAAAAATAGAAAAGCCATTGCAGAAAGCCAAGTTTTATCAGAGGAAGTATTAAATAGTGCCTTAAATATGTTTTATTTACCCAAACAATATCAAGAAGAATTGGCTAACTCAATTACCAGTGGTCAACAAGAACAGTGTATTCGCAGGATTGATAACATCTTAGAGTATAATTATAAAAAAGAAGTGAATAGCTTTTATCTTTATCTATTATGTGGGGAAATATTAAGTATTTGTAGTAAGGCTCTATTTGAGGTATATAATGAAGTACCAGAGGAAATCAATATTAATAATAAGTATTCTCAATTAAAGAAATGTGTAACTCTAGAGGATTATAAGAAGATATGTACGGATTTTACTATAGAGTTCATAGAATATGTAAACCTGCATATTCCTAAGGAAGATTACATCATTGACTTTGTAAAGGGATATATAGAGGATCATTATGATACAGACATTTATCTTGACTTATTATCAGACAAATTAAATATTACAGGTACTTATTTATCTTCTTATTTTAAAAGTAAAACGGGAATCAACTTTAATGATTATTTGAATGATTATAGAATTAAACAAGCGGCAGAGGTTTTGAGAGATACTTCTTTAAAGATAAAAGAAGTTGGGGAAAAGGTAGGAATTCCAAATCAAAATACATTTATACGATTGTTTAAAAAATATAAAGGAGAAACACCTAGTGAGTATAGGAAAAATATAATATAGGCTCAATCAGCTGCGAACCTTTAGTCCTTATAGTATACAAAATAAGGATGATAGAAGGTTGGCAGTTTTTTATTGCATACTCAAATCTTTCAATCATACTCAAATCTTCTAAACTATGAAAGATCTATAGAGTTTTAAAAGATATGAAGATTGAATCCTTTATGCTCATTATGTAGAATAAAAGCGTAATGTAAGAATCCTGCAGGGAACTTATACAGTATCTAGTATCCAAATTTAATAATAATGGGGGAATAGTACATGAAAAAAGCGATAGGTTTATTATTAGTAATGATGCTTTCATTATCTATGGCTGCATGTGGTGGTAAAAACACGAAAAATACGAACGCAAATCCAGATACAGGTAATAAAACGTCTGTAACGGAGAAAAAAGAAGACCCAAAAGCACCGGTAGTGGAGGAGGATAAACCTTTATTTGATAAGCCTGTAGAAATTACTATGATGACAGATTCTCATCCTAGCTGGCCTTTTCAAGATGATTGGTATGTAGTCAAAGCCATTAAAGAGCATACCAATGCTGTTTTGAAAGTAGATGCAATAGGAGGATCATCATTTTCTGAAAAATTTAATATTACAATGGCATCAGGGGATCTTCCTGATTTAATGTGGCTGACCAAAAATCAAGCACAAAAATATGGTGCAGAAGGCGCTTTCGCCAATGTGCTAGATCATTTAGATAATATGCCTAATTTTAAAAAATGGTATGAATCCGACACAGATTATGCTTTAAACTTTGCAGATGCAGAAGGAAAACTATATGGTCTCCCAGTTATTGGTATGGGGGAAACCAATACAAGAGGATATCTTTATAGAGAAGATATATTCAAGAAACATAATTTACAAGTGCCAACCAATGAGGTGGAGTTTTACGATGTATTAAAAGAATTAAAGAAAGAGTATCCTAATAGTTATCCATTTGCTTTTCGTGCAGGTATTAATCAATTTTTAATGATGGCACCACAATGGGGTACGAATGCAGAACCTGCATATCTGCCGGATCCATCTAAAAATGAATGGGCTTATGGAGCTGTAAGTGATGAATTCAAAGAAATGACAGTTTATTTTAATAAATTATATAAAGAAGGTCTGATTCCAACAGATTTCTTAACCTTATCTACGGGTGCTTGGGAAAATATTATGACGACTAGTGAAGGGTTTATAGCAGTTGATTATTTGGTAAGAATTGATTCTCTAAATAGTCCAATGAGAGAGCAAAATCCTGATTTTACAATAGCTTATATGGCTCCACCTAAGATGGGGACAAATGGGCAAGCTATGTTCCCATTTTCAGCTGTAATGGATAGGATGGTAGTAGTATCTAATAATGATAATACAGAAAATGCACTTAAATATGCAGACTGGATGTTTTCAGATGAAGCAAAAGAATTGTTAAGTTGGGGAGAAGAAGGAAAAACATATACCGTTGAAAATGGAGAGAGAAAGTGGATTGATGTTGTTGATATGGCAGATATCAGAAGAAACTATGGGCTATCAACAAATCTCTTGTATGCAAACTTCGATTATAATGCTCATATGGCTACGTTTACTCCTGAATTATTTGAAGCTACTGTAGAATCAACAAAATATAACTTGCCAGAGACACCTGCTATTGCATTTTTAGATGAAGAAAAGGATGTCCAATCTCTACGAGCAACTGCTATAAAAGATCATAGGGATGAGCAATTTTCTAGATTTATTGTTGGAGACCGTCCGTTAAGTGAGTGGGATGCTTATGTAAAAGAAATCTATGACTTAGGGTTAGAAGAGCATCTTGCAATGTACCAAAAAGCATATCAAAGACGACTAGATAGTCAAAAATAGATAATCTATAAAAACAAAATAAATTTCAAAAAGGCTAGTAATAGATATAAGGAATGAGACCATTCTTTATATCTACTACTAGCACAAAAATGTTTTAAAAAGGAGTGAAAAAATGAAATCAGATCTTAGTACACCATTAGGGGCTTTACAGTCTCCTTTAAAGGTAAAGGCAAATGCAATGTGGAAAAAATTAAATGACAGTAAGTTATTATTGACTATGCTTATTCCTGCAATTCTCTACTTCGCTATATTTCATTATAAGCCTATGTATGGGGTATTGATTGCTTTTAAAGATTTCAAGGCATTTAAAGGATTTGATGCTAGCCCTTGGGTAGGATTGAAACATTTTAGAATGTTTTTCTCTACCCCTAATGCATGGCGTTTGGTTAGAAATACTTTTTTGCTTGCAGCAAATAATATTATATGGGGATTTCCAGCACCTATTATTTTTGCACTTATTCTTAATGAAGTTAAAAACACCCATGCAAAGAAGTGGGTCCAAACCATTAGTTATATGCCTCATTTTATCTCAACTGTTGTTATTGTAGCTATGATTGACTTGTTTTTGTCACCTAGAAATGGAATGATCAATAATATGCTCGTATCCTTAGGATTTGAGAGAATTCATTTTATGGCAGAAGCAGGGTGGTTTAGAACTGTTTATGTGGTTTCAGAAATTTGGCAAGGGCTTGGTTGGGGAGCTATTATTTATTTAGCTGCATTAACTAATATAGATCCGCAATTATATGAAGCTGCCATGGTAGATGGTGCTACCAAGATAAAACAAATTATATATATTACTTTGCCTTGCCTTGCGCCAACGATTACAACATTATTTTTACTTCGCATGGGACGGGTTATGAGTGTTGGGTTTGAGAAGGTGTTTTTAATGCAAACCCCTGTTATTTATGAAACGGCAGATGTAATTCAAACTTTTGTATATCGACAAGGTATGATCCAAGGGAATATGAGCTTTGCCACTGCCATAGGACTATTCAATTCAGTTATCAACATATTTTTCCTAATAGCATCCAATGCGATTGCAAGAAAACTAAATGAAACATCTTTATGGTAAAGGAGTGGGTGTAAGTGAAGCATTTAAAGAAAATAACCATTGGATCCATTTTTATGTTTATTGTTTTGGGATTTATTGTATTTATCATGCTTTATCCTTTTGTATATATGATTGCCGTATCTTTGTCAGATAGCATTAGTATATTACAAAATAAAGTTACCTTTTATCCTAAAGGATTTAATTTAACATCTTATAAAATTGTATTTCGGGATCCGAGAATTTTTACAGCATACAAAAATACAATTATCTATGTTGCAGTAGGTACATTGATCTCATTAGCATTTACTGGTTTAGCAGCTTATGCTCTAAGTAAAAAAGACCGGCTAATTGGGGCGAAATTTTTTAATATTTTAATTTTAGTGACTATGTTTTTTTCGGGGGGGATGATTCCTAAATATTTAGTAGTAAAAGATTTGGGGATTTTAAACACAACATGGGCTGTAATACTGCCTTCAGCCATTAGTGCTTGGAACCTTATTATTATGAGAAGTTTTTTTGACGAATTTCCTAAGGATATTGAAGATTCTGGGAGGATCGATGGCCTCAATGATTATGGTGTATTGTGGTATTTAGTATTACCTACATCAGGGGCCGTATTGTCAACCATCGGATTATTTTATGCTGTTAGCATATGGAATAGCTTTATGGAACCTTTTTTATACTTGCAGGACAAAGCGAGATTTCCATTACAAGTCATATTAAGAGATATTGTGCTTTTGGGATCTAACTTTGATAACCAAGCGGCCAGTGCTGTAGGGGACTCAGTAGTTATAGAAGACTCTTTGAAATTTGCAACAATTATTGTATCTGTTGTGCCTATTATTGCAGTATACCCATATATTCAGAAGTACTTTGTAAAGGGAGTTATGATTGGTTCTATTAAAGGTTAAATAAGATATTGGAGGTAGAGAGATGACTAGAAAATATAAATTTGGAATTGTAGGCTGTGGAGTTATAGCTCCTCATCATGCAGAATCTATATTAGCAACTAACAATGGAGAACTTACAGCAGTTTGTGACATCATAGAAGAGAGAGCAGTAGAGTTCGCTAAAAAATATAAGGTAGAGCAATATTATACCGATTATAAAAAAATGATTGATGAGGCAGATGTTGATATTGTCTGTGTATGTACGCCCAGTGGTACTCATGGAGAGATTTCAGTTTATGCCGCCAATGCAAAAAAACATTTAGTGGTAGAGAAACCTATTGAAATTACAAAAGAAAAGATGGATGAAATCATAGAAGCAGTGAATCGAAATCAGGTGAAGATGAATTCTGTTTTTCAAATTCGGACCCAGCCTGCTTTAATAGAAACTAAAAAAGCCATTGATCAAGGAACCTTTGGTGATATTATTCTTGCTGATGCTTATTTAAAAACATACCGAAGTCAAGCCTACTATGATAGCGCAGGCTGGAGAGGAACTTGGGAATTAGATGGAGGGGGAGCCCTTATGAATCAAGGAATTCATGGGGTAGATATTTTGCTCTGGCTTGCGGGAGATGTAGAAAGCGTTTTTGCAAGGGCAGGAGCACAAGCCCGGGATATTGAAGTAGAAGACACAGCAGTTGCCATGGTTAAGTTTAAAAACGGTGCTTTTGGGGTTATTGAAGGTACTACCTCTGTATACCCAGGGCAACCAAAGATATTTGAAATTCATGGGAAAAAAGGTAGTGTTGTTATTAAAGAAGAAGCCATCGAAGTTTGGAAGGTAGAAGGAAATGAAGAGGAAAAAGCGCCAGAGGTAAAAATACAACGGGATGACACAGCCAATGATCCTACGAAATTCTCAAAAGTCTCCCATCAAGTTTTAATGGAAGATATCATGGATGCCATTGAAAATGATCGTTCCACTTTGATTCCACCAGAAGAAGGGCGTAAATCAGTAGATTTAATTCTTGCTATTTATGAATCAGCTAAAATAGGAAAAGAAGTTAGACTATAAGTGAGTAAAAGGAGAATCTAAATGAAAACCTGTATCTTTCATGTTGTTTTCAATAAAAGAAGTATTCATGAAGCGTTTAAATTGACGAAGGAAATTGGGTATGAAGGAGTGGAACTTTGGGGAAGGGAGCCTCATATTTCTCATGAGGCTAGCCCTGAAAGGGTAAGTGAAATTAAGCAGCTGGCAGAAGAGTATGGAATAGACATTGTAGGAATTAGCACCTATGAGGGAAGTTTTTCTACAAAAAGTGACCAAGAATGTGAAGAAAGCTTTGAGAAAATTAAAAAATATATAGGGATCTTAGACCAATTAGGTGCCCCTATGCTAAGAATTGCTTGTGGTGGGCCAAATGCTTTTTTAGCACAGGAGTACCATTATGAAAAAGCCGCTTATTGGGTGCAAAAATGTGCAGATGTGGCCAAAGGGTATGATAAGAAGATTATCATGGAGATCCATAACAATAGCTTGATAGAAACAGCAGACGATGCTCTTCGCTTTTTAAACATGATTGATGGAGATAATGTGGGGGTGATCCATGATGCTGGTAACATGTATATCACAGATACAGATTATGGATACGAAGCCATTAAGAAGTTAGGAAAAAAAATCTTCCATGTCCATGTAAAAGGGGAGCAAAGAGTGGATGATGAAAGCCTTCCTGTGTCTTTCAAAAATCGTACCAAGCATGGAATGGAATTATTTCAACACACCATGCTAGAAGATAGTGCAGCTGACTATGCATCTGTTTTTGCGGCGTTAAAAGAGATTGGGTACGAGGGGTATCTTTCTTGCGAATGCTTCGGTAATAAAACGGATGTAGAAAGAGCAGCAGGGGATTATGAGGAAATGAAAAGATTATTAGCAAATATATAAAATAATTGGATGGTCAAAGGTAGCTTTATAGACTGTAAAGGCTTAGCAAAGGATCCAATAGCAAGATAGGAGGGAATATGATGCTACAACAGGAAATTTCAAAACGTGAACTACCACCTCTGCTGTCAATGAATGATGGGAATACGTGCACTGCGGATTTGTGGAGAGAACGAAGGGCAGAAATCATAGATAGCTTACAACAGCATATCTATGGTTGTACACCCGAACCACCGAAAAAGGTTATTGGTGAAATCGTTGAACAAGGTGATAAGAAGGCATTTGCAGGGAAGGTCAATCAGCAGCGGATAGACATTAAGTTTGAAACTCCAAATGGTGAGTTTCTATTCCCGTTATATCTTTTTTTACCCAGAAACAATCCTTGTGCACCATTGTTTTTGCATATTGTATTTCGTCCTGATATTCCGGACAAATACTGTCCCATAGAAGAAATTACTGACAATGGCTTTGCGCTTGCCCTTATTTATTATAAAGATATTGTAAATGACAATTTAAACGGTGACTATTCTGATGGATTGGGCAAATTATATATTGGTAAAAGACAAAGGCATCCTGATGAGTGGGGTAAGATTGGTATGTGGGCATACGCAGCAAGCAGAGCACTAGATTATATCCTAACACGTGATGAGATTGATCATAAACATATTGCGGTACTTGGGCATTCTAGGCTTGGTAAAACTGCCCTTTGGTGTGCCGCTCAGGATGAGCGATTTTTTATGGCAATCTCCAATAATTCTGGAATTGGAGGCGCAGCCATTGCAAAGCATTCCACAGGTGAACGTATCTCAGATTTTATCAGAGTGGGAAGTTGGGATTGGTTTTGTGAAAGGTTTAAGGCGTATACAGGATATGAAGACAGTAGTATGCCATATGACCAACATTTTCTATTGGCAGCCATAGCGCCAAGGTATCTGTATGTAGGAAGCGCAGAATCTGATGGTGGGGCAGACCCAAAGTCAGAATTTTTATCTTGCGTAGCAGCCAGCCAGGCGTATAAGCTCTTAGGATATCAAGGTCTTGTTACCCCGGATGAATACCCCATAGCCGATACAAACCTACACCAGGGACAAATTGGTTACCATATGCGAACAGGTTACCATTATCTTAGTAGATATGATTGGCTGCAATATATGGAGTTTATGCGAAAGAAAATAAATGATGAGTGAAAAAGTTATTTGCAAACATATAAAATTAGATTGGAGGTAGGAGAAAATCGTGCTAAATATAGGTATTATTGGAGCGGGTATCATTTGTGAACGACATGTACAATCTATTTTACGAATGAAAGATGTTAAATTAAAAGCGGTTGCTGATATCGTTATAGAAAGGGCCCAAGCATATACGAACCATGACAATGTGAATGCCTATGCAGACTATAAAGAGATGATTGAGAAAGAAGAATTGGATGCAATCATTATTAACCTTCCTCACAAACTTCATAGAGACGCTACCGTATTAGCTGCAAATCATGGGATCCATGTATTACTAGAAAAACCTATGGCTACAAGCGCAGAAGATTGCAGAGCTATGATGAAAGCAGCAAAAGAAAACAATATAAAACTCATGATTGCTCATATACAACGATATTTTTCTCATAATAGAAAAGTAAAAGAATGGGTTCAATCAGGGGAGTTAGGGAAATTAGTCGCTATTACAGATACAAGAAATTTACATTATTTTTCAGAACAGCGACCAAAATGGTTTTTGGATAAAGAGATGGCTGGTGGTGGGATTTTTATGAATCTTGGTGCCCATAGCTTAGATAAGATACGATGGATTGTAGATAGTAAAATTGTAAAAGTGGAAGGTAAACCTAGTTATTATAAAGAAGGGTATCAGGTTGAAGGAAGTGCTCAGGCTTTTATAGAAATGGAAAATGGAGTTACTGCTTCTATTACATGTACAGGCTATAAGGTACCCTCTTATGATGAAACTCATTATTATTTTACCAATGGCGCTATTAAGAAATGTAAAGAAGGATTATTTGTTAGCAAAGAAGCCAATGGATATGAAAAGATAGAATTGGAAGATGACTCCAACGCTTTTTTCATGCAATTAAGTGATTTTATAAATTCAATTCAAAAGGATATAGAGCCAGTTATCACAGGAGAATATGGTTTAGAAATTATAGAAACCATTGAAAAGGTATATGAAAAATCAACGCTAGAAGGATAATAAGGCTCCCTGATTAGTATAATGAACTTTTTAAATAGTAAGTTGATATTAGAAAATGCAGTTTATAATCAAATAAAGATAGAGAACATGGGAGGTTATAAAATGCAAGGGCCAAGGGGAACAAGGACAGAAGAAATTCAAAATGTTATACATTTAATTGACCAAGTATTTCGGATTGATAGGGGATTACCTCCAAGCATGGGAGAACAATTTCCTTTGCTGTTGAGGGAGGAAAACAAAGATCGCATGCGGATCATAGTAGATCAAAACCAGCCCGTTGCTGCAGTGAATTATTATAAAAGTCATTTGCTTATACAAGGAACTAAAATTCCGGTAGCATCTGTAGGTTCTGTCTGCACTCATCCAGATTATCAAGGAAAAGGAATTGCTACGGCTTTATTAGATGATGTAGAAGAAAAGATGAGGCAGGAGGATATTCTTCTTATGTTGGTCTCTGGGCGCCGCAATATGTATAGAAGACGGCATTGCTCTATTTCAGGAGATTTCTATAAAGCAACGTTTTTTCCAAAGGCAAAAAAGGCAGAAGTAGAATTGATTCCTTATTCCCCTGAATATCTGGATGATATACGTCGTTTATATTATGCAGAAGGATTGCGATATGAAAGAGATTACGAAGAATTTATTGGATTTTTTCAGGGGGGAACGAGGGACTGGGGAAAGCTGACCTACCAAGTGTGCCTCATGAAGGAAAAGGGGGAAGTTTCAGGTTATTTTGTACTGGGGATATCCAAAGAAATAGATCATAGGTGGGGAAAGATTAGAGAGTATGCAGGAGATCGTGATCAGATTGTAGCAGGGTGTTATGAAGTATTGGATCAACATGATTTGTCTTTTATCACTTTACATTTTTCTACCGGAGATCCTATTAAATACGCCATGATGAGGCAAGAAGTGCAAATGGAAAAAGAAAATCAAGTAGGAACCCTTAAGATTTTACAATTTACAAAACTAATGGATCAGCTCCGTTCTTATTTTTCTAAATATGTACCTAAAACATTGTTAGACCGACTTATTTATGGGGAAGAAGGGGAGAGGTATTTCTTAGGAGTTGGGGATGATAAAATCTGGTTTAAAAATCTAGATGAAGTCAATCAATTTATTTTTGGTGTTAATTATCAAGAACCTATCCCTACCTATAAATGGGATTTTAAAGAACAACCTTTGTTACAAGAATTTTATCAAACTGTTTTTCCTATTCCAATTCCATGGGCAGAATGTTTAAATTATATTTAAGTAAAATAAGAATGTTTTATTCAGCATATTATTCTTATTTTGCTATTAAAAAGATCTGACCTTGACAGAAAGCCAATTTTGAATTATGATGATTGCAAATCAAATGGATAAAAACCATGAAAAGAAATAGTAAAAACACCTTCTTTTTTATAGAGAGGAAATCCTTGGCTGAAAGATTTCTAAAAGAAGATTTTGAACCCGTCTTTGAGTTCTAGGTTGAAATGAAAGTAGACACTAGCGGTTTCCTACCGTTATAAGGATCCAAGGGGATTTATGAAAAGATTCATAAATCAACAAGGGTGGTACCGCCGATAACCTCGGTCCCTTTCGGGACTCGGGGTTTTTTTTATTTATTTGTAATAATGAAAGGAGTATTATTATGTCAAAAAAAGAAAAAATGGTTCAAGAAATTACTTCTATGCAAGAAGATTTTGCCCAGTGGTATACAGATGTTGTTAAAAAAGCAGAGCTAATTGATTATTCTAGTGTCCGTGGTTGCATGATTTTCCGTCCTTATGGATATGCTATTTGGGAGAATATACAGAAAGAATTAGACCAGCGTTTTAAGGCTACAGGACATGAAAATGTTTATATGCCTATGTTTATTCCAGAAAACTTATTACAAAAAGAAAAGGATCATGTAGAGGGATTTGCACCAGAAGTAGCATGGGTCACCCATGGAGGAGAGGAAAGACTAACAGAACGCCTTTGTGTAAGACCTACATCTGAAACTTTATTTTGTGAGCATTATAGCAATGTAATTCAATCCTACCGAGATTTACCTAAATTATATAATCAATGGTGTTCCGTTGTTCGTTGGGAAAAGACAACTCGTCCTTTTCTTCGTACCTTAGAATTTTTATGGCAAGAAGGTCATACAGCACATGCAACACAAGAAGAGGCACAAGAAGAAACCATTCGAATGCTGAATGTATATGCAGAGTTTTGTGAAAATGTTCTAGCCATTCCTGTAGTAAAAGGACTTAAAACTGAAAAAGAAAAGTTTGCAGGTGCCATGGCTACCTATACCATAGAAAGCTTGATGCATGATGGAAAAGCATTGCAATCTGGTACCAGCCATAACTTTGGAGATGGATTTGCTAGAGCTTTTGATATCCAGTATACAGATAAAAACAATGAACTACAGTATGTACACCAAACTTCTTGGGGTGTAACCACAAGGCTGATTGGAGCTGTTATCATGGTCCATGGTGATGATAGTGGATTAGTATTGCCACCTGCTCTTGCTCCTACTCAGTTGGTTATTATACCCATTGCTCAGCATAAAGAGGGAGTGCTAGAGAAGGCCAATGAACTTAAAGAACAACTAAGCCAGTACGCTCGTGTAAAAGTGGACGATACAGATAAAATGCCAGGTTGGAAATTCAGTGAACATGAGATGAAAGGCGTGCCTCTTCGTTTAGAAGTTGGACCTAAGGATATAGAAAAACAACAAGTAGTCTTAGTGCGCAGAGATACAAGAGAGAAATTTTTTATACCTATGGATGAATTAGATACAAAAATACCTGCTCTGATCCAAGAGATGCAAAGGGACCTTTTAAATAAAGCACGTGAACATCGAGATCAACATACGTATATTGCTAGGACATTAGAAGAGTTTGAACAAATTGTAGAAGAAAAACCAGGATTTATTAAAGCTATGTGGTGCGGAGATGTAGCCTGTGAGGATTTAATAAAAGAAAACACCGGTGCTACTGCACGTTGTATTCCTTTTGAACAAGAAAATCTTGCTGATACCTGTGTTTGTTGTGGTAAGCCAAGCAAAGAAATGGTATACTGGGGAAGAGCATATTAATTTTACAAGAAAAGGGCTCTTGGACTTTCCAAGAACCCTTTTTTCAACTTATTTAGTATACATTGACTTCTGTTGCACCATATCTTCGCAAAATACTAGCCACTTCACTAGATTTATCTTCAGATTGTTTCATAGTGAGTACATATTTTCCTGATTTAACATCATTTTCATATCTCTCACTATCTGCTTCTGGAATGCCTAGGTCCACCAAACCACCAACAACACCACCGGTTACGGCACCTGATAAAACGCCAGCCAATGGGCCAGCGGCAGCGATCATACCAAGGCCAGGAAGCATAAAAGTACCTGCACCAAGTAATAGACCGGCCAAGCCACCTAAAACACCACCTGCTGTGATACCATCTGAGATATTATCATTGACTGTATCTTCAGCTTCTTCGGCTTCGCCATCATCTGCTTTGGCCAAGATGGAGATATCATCTATACGTAGGCCACGATCTCGAATTTCATGGGCAGCTAAGTCGGCAGAATCTCTTGTACTAAATACACCAACAATGGTTTTTTCCATGTTTATCCTCCTTTATAATTAGAGTAAAAGATAAAATAAATCTTTTATAGTTTTACCTAAGAACCATATAATATACGAAAAAAATGAAATAGGAACAAACAAAGTAGGTGAAAAAATGAAAAATATATATCTTCCGCTAAAAGTTTATACGATCCTAGCAACACTTCAGCAAAATGGATACGAAGGGTATGTAGTAGGAGGCTGTGTACGAGATTCCTTACTTGGAAAAAAGCCTACAGATTGGGATGTCACTACTTCAGCTCAGCCTGAAGAAATTAAAAAAATATTTAAAAAAACCGTTGACACTGGTATTGCCCATGGGACTGTAACTGTCATCATTGACCAAGAAGCCTTTGAAGTAACTACTTATCGAATTGAAGGTGAATATGTAGATTATAGAAGGCCAACAGAAGTAGCTTTTACAACAAATATTATTGAAGATTTAAAAAGAAGAGATTTTACTATGAATGCAATTGCTTATCATCCAGCCATAGGGTTTGTAGACCCTTTTCAAGGAAGAGAAGACATACAAAAACAGATTATTCGATGCGTAGGAAATCCAGAAGAACGATTTCAAGAAGATGCTTTACGTATGTTAAGAGCGGTCCGATTTTTGGCTCAGTTAGGCTTTACGATTGATCCAAAAACCCAAGAAGCCATTTGGAAACAATCTGTACTGATCAAGCACATTAGCGTAGAGCGTATCCGCGAAGAAATGAATAAGATTCTGCTCTCACCTCATCCAAAGGCTATCTTAACATTAGAAAAGGTAGGTCTTTTACAATATATCTTGCCAGAATTTCAAGCATGCATAGGAATAGAACAAAACCATCCTTATCATCGGTATACTGTTGCAGAGCATACCCTTAAGACAGTGGAGGCAATTCCAGCAACCATTCCCTATCGGTGGACCATGTTACTCCATGATATTGGCAAGGTACTCACCAAAACCATAGATGAAAAAGGAGTCCATCATTTTTATGGACATGTGGAAAAGAGTTACAAGTTAGCAAGGGAAATTTTAACGAGGCTTAAATTTGATCATAAAACAGCAAAAATTATATTACGTTTAATTGAGGCTCATGATGATCCTATTCAAGGGACTGAAAGAGGTATCAGACGTGTGGCAAGTCGAGTGGGTGAAGACCTATTTTTAGATCTTTTAGCTGTTAAAAAAGCAGATATAAAAGGAAAAAACCCCAGTATTATTGAAGAGAGTTTGGCAGACCTTGATAGAATTGAAGAGCTTTACAAAAAAATAAAAGAAGAAGAACATTGCATGAGTATCAAAGATCTAGCCATTAACGGTCAGGATCTGAAGCAAATTGGTTTTAAACAAGGAAAAGAAATAGGAGAAATCCTAAAAAAATTACTTGTTTATGTTATTGAGGAACCTAAAAAAAATACCAAAGAAGATTTAATTGCCTTAGCAAAAAAACATAGAAATTAAAAATCTTAGATAGGTTTAGCTTTTATATTCATTTACAAAAGAATTATCCTGTCCTCATAAACTCCAGCTTTCTGACATATATAATAATGATGGTTGCATTCAGGAAGTGGGGTGTGTGATGAATAGTCAAGTAATAAAAAGTTTTGGAATGGAATTGAAAAAATTTAAAAAAATATGGGGTATTTATTTATGTGATACAGATCAAGGAATAAAAATGGTGCAACCTGTTCGCATAAAAGAAGAACGTATTTGGTTCCAGCATAGTGCTAAGGAATATATTTATCAACAAGGTTTTACTCAGTTTTCACGATTTCATCTATCAGAACAACAAACCCCCTACCATGTTCAGGGGCGAACGATATACGTAATGGAAGACTGGGAGGAAGGAACGGAACTAGATTTCACTAATTTTGATGATGTTAAAAAAGCTACGAAACTATTAGGAACCTTTCATGCAGCTTCCAAGGGTATGCGGCCTATGCAAGAAGCAGAAACGGTTTCTGCTATTTCTATAGTTCCGACTCAGATGAAAAGAAGGACTAAAGAAATACAACGTTTTCGTAGAAGAATTTATGAGCATGGTAGATTGTCTGATTTTGATTTGTTATTTATTCGATATTATTCCTATTATTATGGTTTAGCCCTTGATGCTTTAAAACGTTTAGAAAAACCAGTGTGTAGCCAATGGATAAGAACTTTTAAAGAAAATGAGTACCTATGCCATGGAAATTTTATCCACCACAATATATTAACGGGTCGAAAAGGATTATGGTTAAAAGATTTTTCACATTGTTCTTATCATATTCCTTTGTATGAATTTGCATGCTTTGTCAATAAGACAATGCAAAAAAGTGGATTTGATGCTGATCGTGCTCTGGAAATGTTTCAGATTTATAAAACATATATGGAGCATGGGGATGGATTGGAAGAGTTGTTTTTTAGTTTGTTGATTTTTCCAGAAAGATTTTTGAAATATTGCAATTTATATTATAATCAAAGAAGAAGTAATCCCTCTACAAAATACTTAGAAAAAATGACGGAGCTAGTGGATACTCAACAAGAACATGAACAATTTATTATGGAAATAAAAAAAGAGCTATTATGAAGGAAGTTACCCCCATCTTTTAGATGGGGGTAACTTCCTTGCTGCAATATCCTTATCTTGAGTTTTTTGATTAATTTAGCTATAATGAGAAAGAAGTTATAGATGTCTATAGATATCTATAGAAGATGAGGTGAAAGAATGAAAGAAAATAGAAATCAACCTAAGAAAAATAAAAATTCAGCTCAACAACAAATGGATACTATTAAAAAAATCCTATGGATTGGCGGAGCTGGCCTTTTTGTTATGATTATGATGACTTTAATTGTTTCTTATTTTGTAACGAAAGATAAAAAGCAGCCTAGTAAACTCCCTAAAGACCCTATTAGTAATGAGGAGACTCAGGATGCAGGAAAAACCATTAAAAGTCTTGGAGTTATTTGGAGTATTGACGATGGAGAACGCAGTATAGATTTGTATGATATTGAAAAAGAGGAAAAATTGATTTTGCACATTGGGCGGGGTGTCGAGCTTAAAGACCAATATGGTCAGGCCATGACCTTATCTAAACTACGTACAGGAGATATTGTTCAGTTACAATATGTACAAAAAGATAATAAAAATCAAGTAGAATCATTGCGCATCAGCGCTGAGACGTGGACTCATCAAAATATCACCCAACTACAAATTGATAAAGAGCAAAAACAAATTCAAGTGGGAAGCAATAGATATCATTATAACGATGCTTTAATTACAAGATACAAAAATCAATCCTTTGATTTAAATCAGTTAGATCCTGTTGATCAAGTTACCTTAACAGGATATAAAAATCAAGTATGGCTCATTGTATTAGAAAAAAGCCATGGGTATGTTACTGTAGAAAATTATCAACAATACGAAGAAGGTACCCTTGATATTGATACCAATATTTCTATACCATTAAAAGAAGCGAATCAAATTCCTGTATTAGAGGGGTTACGTAAAGTTGTTATCCAACAAAAAGACAAAGAGCCTTATATTACTAATATAATGGTAGAGGCAGGTAAAATATCTACCATTAAGCCAGGTGAAGTACAAGCTAAAACAGGAGCAGTAGAGCTACAGGTTAACGTGAGTGATTATGATCTTTATATTAATGGTGTGCATCAAATGAATGCTGTTCAGCCTCTAAATTTAGAATATGGGGAATATGAGATTAGTATTCGTAAAACCGACTATGCAGATTGGAGCGGCACTCTGAGTGTACATCAGCCTTATACTAAGGTAAAAGTAGATCTCATTCAAAATGCAAAATTTATTCATATTCAAACCAACCCTTCTGGGGCAGAAATTTATATTGATGATAATTTTTCTGGTTATACACCTGTATCTATACCAATTAAGCTAGGGGAACATCGGGTTTTAATCCGAAAAGAAGGGTATCATCCAAAAGAATATACCATCAATATTCAAACAGACACCCAAGATGTTCACTATACATTCCCACCTTTAGAACCTAAGGAAGCAGAGGAACCACCTGCTGAAGATAAAATAGAAGAGACTCAGGAAGAAGAGAAAGAAGAAACAAGATAGAGATAAAAAAGTATAGGAGTGAGTAGCGTGGGGTATATGCAAGCATATAAAGAATGGATAAAGAATGATTATTTTGATAAAACAACAAAGAAAGAGTTATTAGAAATTCAAGATGATGAAAGAGAAATACAAGACCGTTTCTATAAAGATCTAGAATTTGGTACAGGAGGTCTTAGAGGGATCATTGGTGCAGGTACCAATAGAATTAATGTTTATACCATTCAAAAAGCTACCCAAGGGTTAGCTAACTATATTTTAAAATCACAGGAAGAAGGGAAACAGGGAGTTGCCATTGCCTATGATTCTCGTTTCAAGTCAGCAGAATTTGCAGAAGAAGCTGCTCTGGTCCTTAATGGTAATGGAATTCCTACCTATCTTTTTGATAGCCTACGTCCAACGCCGACCTTATCCTTTGCTCTACGAGAATTAGGATGTATGGCTGGTATTGTTATTACTGCTAGCCATAATCCACCTGAATACAATGGATATAAGGTTTATTGGAGCGATGGAGGACAAGTTCCACCTCCAAAAGATGAAGAAATTATTCAAGAAGTAAATCAAGTCCAAGATTACAGTCAGGTGAAAGTTATAAAAAAAGGAGATGCTATAAAAGCAGGATATTTTCATATCATTGATTCAGAAATAGATGATAAATACTTAGAAGCGGTCAAAGCCCAGTGCTTACAACCAGAAATGATTAAAAAATATGGTAAAGATCTTACTATTGTTTATACACCTTTACACGGTACTGGTAACATTCCTGTTCGCCAAGTACTTAAAGAAGTAGGTTTTGAAAATGTATGGGTTGTACCAGAACAAGAAATGCCAGATTCAAAATTTTCTACTGTTGCTTATCCAAACCCTGAAGATCCAAAGGCATTTTCTTTGGCTATTGCCTTAGCGAAAGAAAAAGATGCAGATATTATTATAGGTACCGATCCAGATGCAGATCGATTAGGCGTATTAGTTAAGGATGGAGAGGGAGAGTATGTACTCCTTAATGGGAATATTACAGGCATTTTATTGATGGAATATATTTTAAGCCAGAAAAAGGATGCTGGGGAATTACCAAGTAATGGAGCTGTGATCAGTACGGTGGTTAGTACCAAGATGTCCCAAGCCATTGCCAATGATTATGGCATTACCCGAATGGAAGTTTTAACAGGTTTCAAATTTATTGGAGAGAAAATAAAGGAATTTGAGAAAAAAGGCAATTACACTTTTCTATTTGGGTTTGA
The DNA here is from genome assembly GCA_012799415.1 of Candidatus Epulonipiscium sp. Taxonomy (GTDB): domain Bacteria; phylum Bacillota; class Clostridia; order Lachnospirales; family JAAYNZ01; genus JAAZLH01. The sequence continues at coordinate 32,452 of JAAZLH010000045.1, forward strand.
AGAAAGTTATGGCTATTTAGCTGGGACTCACGCTAGGGATAAAGATGCTGTTGTAGCTGCCTTATTAGCCTGTGAATTAGCTGCCTATTATTATAGCCAAGGAATAACACCATACGAAGGAATTCATGCTTTATACGAAAAATATGGCTACTATAAAGAGGATTTACATTCTATCACCCTTAAAGGTATTGAAGGTATGGAACAAATTCAAGCTATCCTTGAGGGATTCCGTAACAATCCCCCTACTAATTTTATCGGCCAAAATATCGTGGAAATAAGAGACTACGATGCACAAATAACATACTATCCAAAAACAGGCGTAAAAACACCTATTACCTTGCCTAAATCTAATGTGTTATATTTTGTGTTAGAGGATGAATCTTGGTTTTGTGTACGCCCTTCAGGTACTGAACCTAAAGTGAAATTTTATTTTGGAGTTTTAGAAAGAAGTGAAAGAGAGGCAGATGAAAAATTAAAGGCTCTCTGTAAAGAAGTATTGGATAAAATTAATACAATGATTGCTTAAGAAAAACCATCTAAATGCTCAAATGAGCATTTAGATGGTTTTTTTGTAGGATATGGGACATACTAAGATGAAACATGTATGGAGGAATAGGAAGGAGTGCATAAAAACCTAAGTATCCTCATATATTTTACAAAAGAATAGAGCAAGGAGCAGGGAAAAAGGGGGATTTGAATGAAAAAAGGTTTTGTAATATGGGCGGTTTTTGGATTGATATTTCTTCTGATGGTAGGTTGTGGTAAGAAAAACCAAGTAATACGTGAAAGTGGTACACCATTACAGTTTATTATTTTAGATGAAGATGAAATACCTGAAAAACTTCAAGAAAAAATAGAGGAAGAGAAGAAAAAGCCTTTTCAACTAGGCTTTTCTGATGGAAAAGATCTTTATCTTGTGATTGGTTATGGTGAGCAAGAGACCGGAGGTTATAGTATTAAAGTACATGCAGTAGAACAAGTAAACAATACTATACGAGTGATTACAGAATTGATTCCACCAAAGAAAGGTGAGGCTGTTGTTCAAGTACTTAGCTATCCTTATATTGTACTAAGAACGAAAGACATTCAGCTCCCTATTGAATTTGAAACCATTCCATAAAATAGAGATATTTATATAAGGTCTGCACTGATGAATCTGAAAATTTTTACTAGATCATAATTTCGAAGAGGTATTGACTTTGAAAGCATAATTTGATATAATTAAAAATTTTTTGACAAATTTGATGACCTATGATATAATAGCTTTATTGACAAATGATGAGGTGATAGGATGATTGCAAAAAGTGATCTTTTGCAAGTAAGAAAAGACATCGAAGGATTTGTCGGAAGCAAAGTTCGGGTAAAGGCAAATAAAGGCAGGAAGAGGATCGTGGTTAAAGAAGGTGTCCTAGAAAATACCTACCCAAGTATTTTTGTCATTCGAGTACAGAACGAATTTGAAGACACGTTTCGTAGTGTTTCGTATAGCTATACAGATCTACTCACTCATACTGTTGAACTCTCTCTCTGTAAAGAACAATAAAATATTGTCCGGCAGTCATAAATTCCCTCCCTACTTTAATATACTTAGTATAGACAAAGGTATGAGGAGGGAATTTTTATGTCAATAGAACTAATCAAAGACAGAATCATGCTGGATCAGAGGGTAGGCGCTGAGTCCGTTCAGATCATTTTAGAAGACGATGTCATCGTGCCTGATATTAAACCTGATATAGCTGAAATACTTCAAGTAGAAGGCAAAATAGACCTAGATCCCCCTGAGCTTAGTTCGGATCGTATAGGCTACAATGGAAAATTACAAGTACAAATTTTGTATGCAGCCCAAGGGTCAGACAAACCCGTACATAATATGACTGCTATCTTTCCAATTGATGATTTTATTCATATGGAAGGCGTACAAAAAAATATGATCGGAGAAGTTCAGTGGGATATTGAACATTTAGAGTACAAATTATTAAACGAAAGAAAAATTCATATTCAAGCTGTTGTAGAAGTAACGGGAAATGTCATGCAAATGGTAGAAAACGAAGTTTTGGTTGAAGTAAAAGGATTACGTGACGTACAAGTACAAACCCAACCACTGGCAGTGAGTCAATTAGTTTATAATCAACAAGAAAATTTTGTTATCAAAGATGAGTTATCGGTTCCAGCAGGTAAGCCTAATGTTCAAGAAATCCTTCGTTTTCATGCATCTATTATCAACAAAGATGTAAAAGTGGTTGATCATAGAATTATACTTAAAGGTGATTTGCGTTTATGTATTATTTATACAGGATATCATGACGATTTACCTGTACAATTCATTGAGTATGAACTCCCTTTTAACGGTGTTTTAGACTGTCCAGGAGTTACAGAAGAGATGTATAATGAAATTGATCTTATGATTGTAGAGAACTTTATACAAGTGAAACCAGATATGGATGGAGAAGAGAGGGTAATAGAACTAGAGGTTATTGTAGGAGCCAAAGTAAAGGTCACAGGAATTCAAACTATTAAAGTGATAGAAGATGCTTACTGTCCAGGGAAAAAAATGGCTATCAAAAGGGAACCGGTTCAGTATCAAAAAATTCTTTGCAAAAACAAAGCCCAAGCCGTTTTAAAAGAGACACTTCATCTTGGAGCAGGGGCACCTAAGGTGAAAGAAATCTACTATATGACGGGGCAGCCCAAAGTAGAAGAAGTAAAAGTTGTTGAAGATAAAGTTATTGTGGAGGGTGTAGTGCATATTCAGTACTTTTATGCTACTACCCAGACTAGTTATCCTGTTTATGCTCAGGAAGAAACATTACCATTTAGACAGGTATTAGAAACAAAAGGAGTTACATTGGATATGCCAGTTACCCTGAAAACTACCTTAGATTATATTAGTTGCAATAATATTGGATCAGAAGAAGTAGAGGCGCGGATTGCTCTTTCTTTTGATGCTTTTGTAGTAGAACAAAAGGAATTTCAGTCTATTGATGCCATCGAGTTGCAAGATTTAGATCCTAATTATATTAAATTACTCCCCAGTATGACTATCTATTGTGTGCAAAAAGGGGATAGTTTGTGGAAAATTGCAAAAAAGTATAATACAACTGTGGATGAATTAGCCTTATTAAATGATATTGAAGATATAGAAAAAATATATCCAGGGCAAAAACTATTAATCTTGAAAAAAATGATAGATTTCTAGGCCAATTTGCAAATGGCCCTGTGTATAAAATTCCATTCAATGCACAAAATAAACTTGAATGGAGGTGTTTTGATGAAAAGGGTCAATCGTAAAATAGAGCGTTTTCCAAAAAAACAAACGCATTCCTTTCCTAGTTCTGCAGCTCAAGCTGCTCAAAAAGAAGCAGAGGGATATACTGGCGTAGAGGAAACGACAGAGTTAGTAGAGATAGCAGAAGAACTTAGCCCTGATGATTATGAAAAATAAAATATTAATTTTAAAACAGTTTTCAAGGCAAGCCAAGAAAACTGTTTTTTATTATTTTTTTAATTGAATATATTCATGGATTCCCTGAGCGGCTCTTTTTCCTGCTTCCATAGCTAGTATAACCGTTGCTGCCCCTGTTACTGCATCTCCACCAGCGAAAATTCCTTGTTTTGATGTACGTCCTTTTTCATCTGACACAATGCATCCCCATTGATCGATTTCTAGCCCTTCTGTTGTGGCAGGAATTAAAGGGTTGGGTGAAGTTCCTAAAGACATAATAACAGTATCGACTTCTAGTAAGAATTCTGAATTAGGTAGGATTTCTGGCCTACGTCTACCGGATTCATCAGGTTCTCCCAGCTGCATTTTCACGCATTTCATTCCAGTAACCCAACCGCTTTCATCTCCTATGATTTCTGTAGGGTTAGTTAGGATTTCAAATTTGATACCTTCCTCTTTTGCGTGGTGAACTTCCTCTAACCTAGCGGGGAGTTCAGCTTCTGACCGTCGATATACAATAGACACTTCTGCCCCTAATCGTAGAGCTGTTCTAGCGGCGTCCATAGCTACGTTGCCTCCTCCTACAACAGCTACCCGTTGGCCTACTCGAATAGGAGTGTCGTAGTCAGGTTTAAAAGCTTTCATTAAATTAGCCCGGGTTAAAAATTCATTAGCCGAAGAAACACCATTTAGGTTTTCACCTGGAATCCCCATAAACTTAGGAAGTCCTGCTCCAGAACCAACAAAAACTGCATTAAATCCTTCTTCTTCTAAGAGTCCATCAATGGTGATGGTACGTCCTATAATCACATCTGTTTCTATTTTTACTCCTAATTTTTTTAGGTTTTGTATTTCATGAGCAACAACAGTATCAGGAAGTCTAAATTCGGGAATTCCGTAGACTAGGACACCACCTGGTTCATGTAAGGCTTCAAAAATAGTTACATCATATCCTTCTTTAGCCAAATCTCCAGCACAAGTGATACCCGCTGGGCCAGCCCCTACAATAGCTACCTTATATCCATTACTTTCTTTTTTTGTACCTACTTCGATGTTATTTTCTCTAGCCCAATCTGCAGCAAATCGTTCTAATTTTCCAATGGCAATAGAATCCCCTTTTTTAGCTAGAATACAAGTTTTTTCGCATTGGATTTCTTGAGGGCATACACGTCCGCAAACAGCTGGTAAGGCTGTATAGTCTGCAAGAACTTGAGCAGCTTTGGCAAATTCCCCGTCAGCAATATGTTGGATAAATCCAGGTATATCAATGGATACGGGACAATTTCCACGACAAAGAGGTTTTTTACATTGTAAACATCGCTTCGCTTCTAAAATAGCTTCTTCTTCTGTATATCCTAAGCATACTTCTTTAAAATTGGTAGCTCGTATTTTCGGATCTTGTTCTGAAATAGGTGTTCTAGTAAAACGGTCCATTAGTATTCCCCCCTTACATGACATTTTTTATCTTTATCTTGATGAATATGGTGGTGTTCTTCTTTTTTATATTGTCCTTGGCGTTGGATTGCTTCATCAAAATCTACTAAATGCCCATCAAATTCGGGCCCATCTACACAAGCAAATTTAATCTTACCATCAATTGTTACACGACAAGCACCGCACATTCCTGTTCCGTCTACCATAATAGGATTCAGGCTAACTACCGTTGGAATATCTAATTTTTTTGTCAATTCACATACAAACTTCATCATAATCATAGGGCCAATAGCGATGGCTTGATCATAATGTTTCCCTTGGTTTTCTACTAAATCCTTCAGAAGATCTGTTACCCGCCCATGATAGCCGTAACTACCATCATCTGTTGCAAGATGTAAAGTTCCTACGCTTTGCATTTCCTCTTCTAAAATTAGAAGTTCTTTGGTTCTTGCTCCTATAATAATATCTACTTCTACACCTTGCTCATGCATCCATTTGGCTTGGGGATAAACTGGTGCAACACCTACCCCGCCAGCAATAAATACGACTTTTCTATTTTTCAATTCCTTAAGATCTTCGTTAATAAAAGCTGAAGGCACACCCAAAGGACCAACAAAGTCTTCAAAATAATCTCCTTCATGATACTGCTCCATTTTCTGGGTAGAGCTTCCTAGAGCTTGCACAACAATAGAAACTGTTCCTGCTTCACGGTCATAATCACAAATAGTCAATGGAATTCGCTCGCCTCTTTCATCCATTCTAACGATAATAAATTGACCAGGTTGAGCAGATTTTGCAATCCTTGGAGCCAAAATGTCCATTAAGAATATTTTGGGCGCCAGTTCTTTCTTCTTCACTATCTTATACATCTTTTTCCTCCCATTTCTATGCTAGATCATTCTTTATGTGTTTTTTTATATTTTTTATCAGAAGCAATTGTATGATACTTGTTTTACTACAGTTTTCCCTTTATGTCAATGATATGAGGTTTATTTTTACACAGGGATTAAAAAAATATTTTAGATCTTATGTATATGGACAATTTCCTCCTCGTAAAATAGATATAGAAGGAGGGGTAATATGAACAAAAAGATATGGCATCCACTACTTGTTTTCTGCTGTCTTTTTATCAGTGTACAATTTTTTTTACACATAGATAAAAGATTACAGGGAGTTGCAGTTTTTAAAACCAGTTCACAAATTGTTTCTTCAGGTCCCAGTGAAAAAAAAAGAGTTGCTTTAACTTTTGATGATGGACCTCACCCTATCTTCACACCTCAGATTTTGGATATCTTAGCAGAGAATGAGGCGAAAGCGACCTTCTTCGTTTTGGGTATGTACGCTCAGCGTTATCCTGATATCATTAAACGTCAAGCTGCAGAAGGACATGAGATTGGGAATCATACGTTTACCCATATTGATATCCATCAGGTTTCTAAAGAGCAAATAGAAGATGAATTTTTAAAAACCCAAGAAATCATTTTTTCTTTAACTGGAAGCTTTTCTTCCCTTTTTCGTCCACCTTATGGGCTTTATGATGTCGATATTCTTAATCTTACTAAGGAAAATAATACGACCCTTATTTTGTGGTCTACTTTTCAAGATTCTAAAGATTGGAGTAATCCAGGCATTAACAAAATTGTGGATGTTACAGTTTCAAAAATACAAAATGGGGATATTATTTTATTTCATGACTATGTCTATAAAAAAAATAGTCATACAGTAGAAGCCTTAAAGATTATTTTACCTAAATTAAAAGAAGAAGGGTACGAATTTGTTACAGTATCAGAATTACTAGAAAACAAAGATCCTCAGAAAGCTTCAGAATAAAAGTTGTTTTTATATAAAGAAAAGCCAGCACCTACACTCTATGTAAGTACTGACTCCACTTGTAACGCACGCAGTAGGATTCGAACCCACGACTTTCTGATCCGAAGTCAGACGCTCTATCCAGCTGAGCTATGCGTGCTTGTCCTGTGATTATTTAAATCACGTTGATTATTATAACACAGGGACTTTAAAAAGACAAGCACTTTATATAATATCCTTTAAATTACAAAAATAATAAAAAAGTATTGACAAATAGAAAATCATCCTATATACTTTGACTATCAAAATATTTGAATTACAAACAATAAGGAGGATCGCTCCATGAAAATATCTCCATTACAAATCGGTTCACTCTTTGCACCTGTACCTATCGTACAAGGAGGCATGGGTGTTGGTATATCCTTATCTGGCTTAGCTTCTGCTGTTGCTAATGCTGGCGGGATTGGTGTTATTTCAGGAATTCAGATTGGATTTCAGGAGCCAGATTTCTATCAAAATTCTGTCCGAGCAAATCAAAGGGCACTCCGTAAAGAGATACAAAAAGCTAAAGAGCAAAGCCCTAAGGGTATTATTGGAGTTAATTTTTTAACTGCCATGCAACGATATACAGAGATGGTTAAGATTGCAGTAGAAGAAAAAATAGATATTATTTTTTCTGGTGCAGGCCTTCCTGTGGAACTTCCAGCCTTGATACAAGGGAGCCAAACTAAGATTATTCCTATCGTTTCTTCTGCTAAAGCAGCTGCTGTAATCACAAAGTTATGGGGTAGAAAGTATAATTATCTTCCTGATGCGATTGTGGTAGAAGGGCCAGAAGCAGGTGGTCATTTAGGTTTTAGCAGAGAAGAATTAGAAGGAAATACAAGACAAACCCAACTACCTGTCTTAATTCAAGAGGTGAAAAAAGTATTGCAACCTTTTGAAGCTAAAGCAAATCGTAAAGTTCCATTGATTGCAGCAGGTGGGATTTTTACGGGGGCAGACATTGCAAAAGTACTGAAGCTAGGTGCTAGCGGGGTGCAAATGGGGACCCGATTTATTGCTACAGAGGAATGTGATGCTCCGCCCCAGTTTAAGCAGCTTTATATAGGGTTACAGAAGGGTCAGATCGGTTTAATTAATAGTCCTGTAGGCTTACCTGGTAGAGCTTTGCAAACTTCTTTCACTGAAGAAGTAGCAAAACATTCTATACCCGTAAAAAAATGCTTAGGATGTTTAAAAACATGCAATCCAAAAGAAACTCCTTATTGCATTTCTGAAGCGCTGGTTCAGGCAACAAAAGGAAATCAGCAAGAGGGATTATTTTTTGCGGGTACCAACGCATATCGGATGAAGGAAATTGTGAAGGTGGAGGAATTAATAGGAGAGCTTATGAAAGAGATACATATGAAATAGATAAAAGGAGGAATGGGTATGGATAAGGCTATTCAAGTCCTCAATGGATTGTTAGTAGAGATATTCAATGATATTTTAAAAATAGAGCAAACAGCTTTACAGCAAGGAAAGTTTAATGACCTCTCTATTACTGAAATTCATACCATTGAAGCCATTGGGCTTTATGAGGGGAGAACTATGTCAGAAGTAGCAGCAGATCTAGATATTACAGTAGGTACCCTTACAACAGCAATTCAACGATTAGTAAAGAAGGGGTATGTAGAAAGAAAAAGAATTGAGGAAGACCGCCGTATTGTTCAAATCCAATTAACACGTAAAGGGAAATTAGCTTGGCGAATCCATGAAAAATTTCATACAGATATGATTAAGAATATGGTGCAAGGATTAGAATTGGAAGATCAACAATTATTAATTGGTTCTTTAGAGCAGTTACATGGATTTTTGAAAGAAAAGTATCATCTAGGTAAGGAATAGTAAAGGAGGGGGGAGATGCACAACCTACAAATTATGGGAACAGGCCGATGGGTTCCAGAACAGCAATTAACGAATGAAGATTTATCATCTATCGTAGATACAACAGATGAATGGATTACAAGCAGGACAGGAATTCGTACTCGTCATATTTCTACATGGGAAAACACTTCAGATCTAGCTAGTAAAGCAGCACAAATGGCTCTTCAACAGGCGAATATTCAAATGGAGGAAGTAGATCTTATTATTGTAGCTACCATGACTCCAGATAGTAGTATGCCATCTACAGCATGTCTTGTACAAAAACAATTACAGGCAAAAAATGCAGTTTGCTTTGACGTATCAGCGGCATGTTCAGGTTTTGTTTATGCTATGACCATAGCGAAACAATTTTTACAAACCGGCTTTTATAAAACAGCTGTAGTCATTGGTGCGGAGGTCCTTTCTAAAGTGATTGACTGGCAAGATAGAAATACTTGTGTTCTCTTTGGCGATGGAGCTGGTGCTGTGGTTTTACAGCATAGTCAAGATCTTGGAGTTGAAGCTTGTTACCTAGGATCTGATGGACAGGGAGACGATTTATTAGAATGTAAAGGAGTCGCCTTACAAAATCCATTAAAACCATGTACACAAACAGAGTCGCTACGCCGTCCTAGCATGACAATGAAAGGAAGAGAAGTATTCCAATTTGCTCTACAAATAGTCCCTGCATGTATTCAGCAATTGTTAGATCAATCAGGGTATACCATAGAACAAATAGACCATATTGTTCTACATCAAGCCAACATACGTATTTTGGAAGGTGTGGCCAAGAAAATGAAAGTACCAAAAGAAAAGTTTTACAGTAATATGGAGTACTACGGAAATACTTCTGCAGCAAGTATCCCAATAGCCTTAGATGAAATGAGGGAACAAAATCTTTTGAAAAAAGGAGATAAAGTGATCCTTGTTGGCTTTGGAGGCGGGCTGACTTGGGGAGCTATATTATTAACTTGGTAAAAACAATCGTACAATAACAAAAGGGAATAACAGAAACAACAATAAAAAGTAATAATAAAAAAATAATCATAAAAATGGAGGAATTGAAAATGACAGTTGAAAAAGTAAAAGCAGTAGTAGGAGAACAATTGGGAATTGATGTAAAGGAAATTACATTAGAATCATCTTTTCAAGAAGATTTAGGTGCAGATTCATTGGATTTATTTGAAATTGTTATGTCTCTTGAGGAAGAATTTGATATTGAAATCTCAAATGAAGATGTAGAAACCATTAAAACAATCAAAGATGCAGTAAATTATATTGATGCCAAAAAATAAAAAACAAGGGAGGAGGAAGGAATGATTCCATCTAAAATTTGCGATTTACTGCAGATTCGCTACCCTATTTTGCAAGGGGGAATGGCTTGGATTGCCAATCATTCATTGGCAGCTGCCGTCTCCAATGCAGGGGGACTTGGCATTATTGCAGGAGCCAATGCACCTACAGAAGTCGTTCGAGAGGAAATACGTAAAACAAAGGAAAGGACCACTTCCCCCTTTGCTGTGAATATTATGCTTCTTAGTGAAAATGCAGATGAAATTGCCCATATGGTTTGCGAAGAAGGAGTGAAAGTGATTACAACTGGTGCAGGAAATCCTGGGAAATACATGGACCTTTGGAAATCCCATGGCATTCAAGTTATTCCTGTGGTGCCTTCTGTAGCGTTAGCGAAGCGTATGGAACGTTATGGTGCAGATGCCTTAGTCGTAGAAGGAAGTGAAGCAGGTGGACATATTGGTGAATTAACTACGATGGCTTTAATTCCTCAAGTAGCAGATGCTGTATCTATTCCCATTATTGCAGCAGGTGGTATTGGGGATGGGCGGGGAATGGCAGCCGCTTTCATGCTAGGTGCTCAAGGCGTACAATTAGGAACCCGGTTTTTAGTAGCTAAAGAGTGTACCATTCATCCCAATTATAAAGAAAAAGTATTACGAGCAAAAGATATTGATACCGTGGTGACGGGTCGGCCTACAGGTCATCCTGTTCGTATCCTTAGAAACCCTCTATCCCGCCAACTTATTGAACTTGAAAAGCTTCAGGCACCTTTAGATGCTTTTGAAGAAGTAGGAAAAGGGGCTCTGCGGGCAGCGGTGGTAGATGGTGATATGGAGCGTGGATCCATTATGGCAGGTCAAATTGCAGGTTTGATTTCCAAGGAGCAAACTTGTGAGGAAATGATAGAGGAAATGGTAAGAGAGATGGAGCACGTTATTCAAGGTTTTTCTAGACCATAAATTATGAGTATGAGGAACTAAGTAATTCATTAAATTTTAAAGAAAAGACTCAATTCTCTACTTCAGGGAGGATAAAGAATGAAAAAAGTTGCTTTTTTATTTCCAGGTCAAGGGGCACAATATGTTGGCATGGGAAAAGATTTTTTGTACCATGAAAAAATGCAGAAAATTTTCACACAGGCAACAGAAGTTCTAGGTTACGATCTTTTGAAACTTTGCCAAGAAGGTCCCAAGGAACAACTGGATCAAACAGAATATACCCAGCCAGCTTTACTAACTGTTTGTGTAGGCATTTTAGAAATTGTAAAGGAAATGGGTCTTGTCCCTCATGTTGTTGCCGGACTTAGCCTAGGAGAATATACAGCCTTAGTTTGTAGTGGAGCTTTGGACTTTCAAACAGCAGTGGCTTTGGTACAAAAAAGGGGAAAATATATGCAAGAAGCAGTTCCGGCAGGAAAAGGAACGATGGCCGCCATTATTGGCTTAGAGGAAGAGCAAATTATAGAACTTTGCCAAGAAGTGTCTTCCGTAGGCTGGGTAGCACCGGCTAACTTTAATTGCCCGGGGCAAATTGTTGTAGGCGGTGAAGTAGAAGGGGTATTGGCTTTTTGTGAAGCAGCAAAAGCAGCTGGAGCGAGAAGAGCTCTTCCTTTATCCGTTAGTGCTCCCTTCCATACGGCTATGCTACAACCAGCAGCAGAAAAACTAAAGGAAGTACTTCAACCCATTTCCTTTGGAGAAATTTCCATTCCCTATATTACGAATACAACAGGAGAGTATTTTGCAGAAATACATAAGATAAAGAAAAATCTAGCAAAGCAAGTTATGTCACCGGTTCTTTTTGATAAAAGTATTAGAACCATGATGGAAGACGGAGTAGATACCTTTATTGAAATAGGGCCGGGCAAAGTGCTAACTGGGTTTGTGAAAAAAATAGACCGAAGATTACAAGTATTTTCTATCGAAGATCCTGCATCTTTAGAAAAGGCTTTAGAAAGCATAGGAGGGACAACATGCTAAAAGGAAAAGTTGCATTGGTAACAGGTGCAAGTCGGGGCATCGGTAAATCAGTGGCCTTAGCACTGGCAAAAGAAGGGGCTATGGTAGCAGTCAATTATTATAAAGATGAAAAAGGAGCCGAAACCGTAGCAAGAGAAATTGTAAAAAAAGGCGGTCAGGCCTTGGTTGTCCAAGGAAATGTCAGTATCAAAGAAGAGGCGAAAAAACTAATTGACGCCACAGTGGAGCATTGGGGACGGATTGATATTTTAGTGAACAATGCAGGTATTACAAAAGATGGGCTCTTATTAAAAATGAAAGAAGAAGATTTTGACAGTGTACTTGCCACCAATTTAAAGGGAACTTTTCATTGTCTTCAAGAAGCAAGTAAAGTGATGCTGAAACAACGAGCAGGGAAAATTATTAATATTTCCTCCGTCGTAGGTGTCATTGGTAATATGGGCCAAACCAATTATGCAGCTGCAAAAGCAGGTGTCATTGGCTTAACCAAATCTGCAGCAAAAGAATTAGCAATCCGAGGTATTACTGTAAACGCCATCGCGCCAGGATTTATTGAAACGGATATGACAGAAACTTTATCTGATAAGATCAAAGATCAGCTACTATCAAATATTCCACTGCGAAGATTAGGAAAACCAGAAGAAGTAGCAAATTTAGTTTGTTTCCTTGCATCACAAAGAGCAGATTATATTACTGGTCAAGTTCTTCATGTGGATGGCGGACTGGTTATGGCATAGGAGGTAAAAAATGAAAAAAAGAGTTGTTATTACAGGGATGGGAGCCATTACTCCCCTTGGGAGCCAAGTATCTACTTTCTGGGAAAGAGTTAAAGAAGGTCGATGTGGGATTGATTTCATTGAAGCTTTTGATACGGAACAATACCAGGTCAAGGTAGCAGGAGAAGTAAAAGATTTTAATCCAGAGATCTATCTAGATCGTAGGGAAACGAGGAGGATGGACCGATATAGCCAATTTGCAATAGGAGCAGCAGTACAGGCAGTAGAAGATGCAAAACTGGATCTTGATCAGATTTGCCAGGAACGTTTTGGTGTTATTATTGGCTCAGGCATCGGAGGGATCGGCACTTTAGAAAAGGAACATGAAAAACTACTAGAAAGAGGGCCGGGACGAGTTTCCCCTTTATTGATTCCTATGATTATTACCAATATGGCAGCAGGGAATGTGGCCATTCGCTTTGGAGCGAAAGGAGTCTGTAGCAATGTAGTGACTGCTTGTGCTACAGGGACCAATGCCATTGGAGATG
>JAAZLH010000333.1 GCA_012799415.1 Candidatus Epulonipiscium sp.
CGGGACAAAGCCTTATCTTTTAACGAATCAGTTTCAGAAATAAATTTCATTCCTGTTTCTTGCCAAGCAATAAACTTATGAAAATCATCAAACCATGAGTTTGCAATAGCTGGTCTATTGGTTACAATTAAAACATTTTTTGCATTAATTTTTCTTATAAAATCATATGATGTCAATGTTTTTCCAAAGCGAGGTTTTGCATTCCAAAGAAATTCTTTAGGTTCTTGACCACTATTGTAATAATCAAGCGTTGATTTAACTGCTTTGCGCTGTTCATTCCTAAGTATATAGTCTGAGTTAGATTCATCAATTTGAATATCATCATAATCCCGATAGATATACTTATCTGTCAATATTTCTGCCTTTTCAGGTGTACCATTAAAATAGAACCATTCATCTGCATAATTATTAAAATCATTTTTTGGAATACCATTTTGTTTAAAAAAACGGTGAAGTTCTTTGTCATGAAACCAAGTGCCATCAGACCTTTTGGCTATCTTTTCGAAGAGAATATTTGGATTAAGTCCTGCAGTTCCAACCTGTTCAAATATACGTTTCTTTACATTTCTATTGGTATCCCCAACTTTTATATAGCCATCATGCGAAGGGACTTCAGGCAATGTATAGGCATAAATTTTTAAGTCCAATTCTTCATATGGCTTAATCATTGTTCTATCCATTGACTTCCTCCTTTTCTTCTTTATACACTTCAGTAATCTTTGTGGGTATATATTTCACTCGTGTTTTTTCCTCTATTAAAATCTCTTCATCATCAAATAAATGGAATAGATCCAGTTGTTCTATTTTCTCCAAATGAGGTGAAATCTCACCTTTTTCTTTTTCCACACCTTCAATAATATCATTTAAAGTATATTCAGTGCGTTGAACATTTAGGATTTTAACTCCCTTACGAAGATTTATTACTTTCCACTCACTAAAAACAATAGGATTTCCATTAGCAGATAATTTAGTTAGAAAATTACCTTGTGCAATATTTTTAGAAATAATCAATTTTGCGCTATTTAACACTTTAGCTTTAATTTTCTTGCCATGCTTCCTTGCAAATTGTTGATATGCTTCATAATAAACTTGGTACATATTCATAGCACACTTTTTAGCATTATCTTCAAGCAACTCAACCCCATACAATGTTGACAATGCAAGTAACGAATAATTCTCATAGCATGTCAAATCATCACCATAATTCTTTTCTACCATATTCATTTTTCTAGTTAAAACTTCAACTAAAAAAACACCTTCTCCTGCTGCAGGTTCTAGGAAAGTAGAAGTTAAGTTTTGGCAAGCTTCATGAATAGTAGGTAAGTCTGACATTTCTTTTACGATTTTCTTCGGCGTGAACACTTCTCCATGATTTTGGACACGATTTTTACTTTTTATTATTTTTTCATTAGTAGGTTTGGATGAATCGCTCATAAAATTCCCCCATTACTTCACAATATTTCCCCTTTATAAATTTCTAGGTAACACTAAATAATCATAATCTTTCCCCACTAAAATTACTTACATATGATTAAAAAACTTTATCCTAGTTCATCAATATTTTTATATCCACTCTTGAAGATAATTCCTTATTAAAAATTCAAGTTATTTAACTGAATATTATTATATTATCATCATTATAGCATATACTTTTGCCAAATAGTATTCTTCAGCGTATCGAATAGACCCCATAACAAAAACTCCCTTAAATTTATCGTCTAAGAGAACAAAAACACACCTACATATTTACTTCAAATGCGCTTAACCTAACTATTTCAACCTATTCCTTATCTATCAAATAAACCGTCTTCACATAACTTGGAGGTGAGGAGATAATACTAATACATAAAATAAGGGTTTTGTACACTAGCATCCCTCTAAGGCCCATCTTATTTTTGCTATTTAATTTTTTTCTATATTTGTTACAATATATACTTTTATATTCTTTGTATTTTAGCCTCTTATTCTATTTTTGATTTCTAATTTCTATTGTTTCAGAAAACCATGAAGGTATCTTTGAATTCCAAATAATCTGGACAAATTCTTCTAAAGTTTTATATACCCATTGAGCACCTTCAGCGTTAATAATCTCACCCGTTTTTAATGTTCTTTCATTAATGGGTTCAGAATGCGTAAGTGCTATTCTATATTTCCAAAGTTTATCAGCCTCATGACATAATGGTAAAAATTCTTTTCCCTTTAACATTTCAATCTTCTTTTCAAATCCTGTCTTTCGAAATTCCCTTTTGTCATATAACTCAGGCTTTTCTATATATGCTACTTCTATTAACAAAGCTTCCAGTGCCGCTGCACCCATCAATACTGTTGCTCTTGCTAAGCAGTTTCTATCTTCATTATTAATTTGTTCACAAACCATCTCGCTTAACCTTTTAGTTTGTAATACAAGACTTGCTGATTGAAATACTTCTATGCCAATTGTTTCCACAGCATTCCCATATTCTGAAACAATTATTTTATCCATCAAATTCACTTCAATTCCTTTCATATTTTTGAATTTTTCCTATCCTAAATAAGAATCTTATACAATCAATAATATCTGCTAACAACTTTTTTATTTCTATTAAATATAATCCTACAATAATGTATAAATACTTCTGGAACATTTGCTTTATCATTTAAAATAATTTTTCTTATATCCTCAGGCTTGTAGGAATATTCCCTATCTATACCTTGTCTTTTATATCCATTTTCCCTTAAAAATTTTAATACTTTTGCAATACTCTCTGTCTAAATATACTTTTTAAAAACCATCTCTTCGAATGATGATGAATCTGTACCAAGATTTTTCATTAGCTCTTCTAAACGACCAATCTCTTGCTTTAAATTCTTTATTTCCTCTAAAATTGATTCCCTATCCATTACTCTCCCCCTTGGATATCTTTTCTTGAATAAACCATGAGTATCAATCCTATTTGTTCATTGCCACAAACAATTGTTCCTTCTCCGGAATATTCTCTAAAAGATAATTATATAAATAAGAGCCGTTATCTACTAGAAAATAATAGTCTTACCTAATATTTTATAGTCCTCCAATGGTATTGAAAGCAACTATCAATTTTTCATTTAGTTCTTTATCGAAATCATTTGACTTATCTAAATCTATCGCTATTTGACCATCCCACGTATACCTTATACTAATCCCTGGGCAAATGTTCAATCTATCATATTTCTTACTCAATATTTTTTCATGGATTATACTTCTATCTTCACTTAATATTAGGTTATTATCTTCTAGAAAATTAAAGTAATCATTAAATTCCTCTCTTTTTATTTGCCTTAAGTTAGTGTATTCTGATTTCCAAAACCTTATATATTCTTCAAAAGTCAATGAGCCTTCAAACCATAGTAAGTTACTAGAACGATATGAAATGTGAAAGTTATTAGATAATTTGAATCCTTGATTTTGAAGTCCCAACAAATTTTCTACATTTAGGTTTTTGAAAGTCTCTTTAGCTGCGCTCATGGTATCCCCTGCATGTAGCCATAAATCAATTGTAAAACCTTTATTACTTTCATTAGCATCTAAGGCTATTTGTTTAACTGTGTTTACTCCACTCTCAATATAATGTTTCCATCCCCTATGATATTTTACCTCTCTATTTTCTCCGTTAATTTCACAATTGGACATAATAGAAATGCACCTTTTATTCAATAGATATGTATTACCTTTACATACTCCAAAAGTTGTATAAGGGTTTATCCATGGGTATTCATTATCAACATATTCTATAAAATCTTCAATAGCTTGTAATTCAAATCCATTAATCATCCTATTCTGTACTAAGGTATTTAAACCAGTTATTACTTCTCTCCATGATAAACAGCAAGGTTTTTCGATAATTTTTATGTCTTTTTCTTCTGATACATTTGGATTTAACTGTCCCAACCATATATTTTCTTTTGATGGCTTGTTTTCTACGATAAATATCCAAGAAGGATAACATGTTATCACTCCATCATATCTAGCTTGTCTATCATCATTTCTTACATTTACTTCTGTTTCTAATTTATCATCTGAAATAATAATAGATACAAGAGTTCTTCCATCAACTATCTCAGAATTGAATAAGTCATTAGTATTAGATAGTTGAGTATGTACTTCCTCAATTGATAGCTCCCCTGTAACAATTGATTCTATGTCAATGTCTTCCATTTCTTTTCTTACCATTTCAAAAAATAGCATTTGAACTACTGGAATATTTTTAAGCAATATAAGAAAACTCCTAGTAAGTTCATCTTCGTGATTGTTGGATTTATTTTTGTAAGCGTTAAATAAATTTAAGTGATCCATAATTTTTCCCCTCCATTATCCAACTATTTCTTTTATTCTATTTAACAACTTAAAGAAAATACCCGTTTCTGCAACCCACTCCCATGCTTCATCATCAAAGCGATGCCACCTTACATAATAGGTTAATAATGCTTTAACCGTTTCAAAATCTGCCATATCAATATATTCTATTATTTCTTCAGTTCCAATTATATTAAATAACTCTTCTGAATCCTCTAGAGATTCTAGATAAGGTCTATAATCTTTTTTTAATAAATCTGATTTATATACTTCATCTATAAAGTTATATAACTCGTCTTCATATTCTGGATATCCTGATACAATAATACAAAACTCTCTATTAGTATTGGAAAAATAGTCAATGTATTTATCTATGTTACTATATATGCTCAAACTATAATCTCCTTTCAATATATTCTGACCTTAATTTTGCAAGTTTCACACACTTCTATAGATTAAATAAACTTAAATCCTACTTCTCTTAAATTATTTACTATAGATATCAATATGCTTATGGCCTTGCTAACAGTACTGTCATTTCTTAATGCTGAGATATATCTGATTTGGCTACCATCAAGCAAATTATAAATAGCAACAATAGATGAAAAAGTAATTGCCATTTCTAATGATTTTTGGGGAATGATTATGTAGAATACTACTATTGAAATTAGTGTAGGTATTATTGAAGTGAGCAGTACATCCATGAATGTTAGATATGTAAAAGGAACAAAATTCACCACAAAAAGTTGTACAAATAAATATGAAAAAATTGCTGTAGGCCCTGCCATAATAGTTCTTACTAAATAAATAACATTTTTCTTTTCTATAATAATCACCTCCAATTACAAGGTTAAAATACTACCTTTATTATACCCTATATTCAGATGATTTGGAAATTAAATCTAAAAATTCTCCATTTAGGATTTTCCTATAATTCAAATCCCAGGCTTCCATCTCCTTATCGCTAAAAAGTGCACCCACTTCCTAAAAATTTGCACCCACTTGCACCCACCCCTGCATAATGGCATAGAAATGAAAAAATTTGACCTTCTAAAATCCCCAAAAACAACAAAACCCCTTGAAATCAAGGAGTTTCTATTGTATCAATATTTAAGTTCTTTTATGGTGGAGGCGAGGGGACGCTTTGTTCCATTGTTTCCAATGGTGCTGACTATATCTTGAACTTCATTTGAAGCCCTCTGGCGTATTATGAAAGTTTTACATTAGGATAGTATGTTGGATAACCTACA
>JAAZLH010000334.1 GCA_012799415.1 Candidatus Epulonipiscium sp.
CCTTAAAACTGCTCACCAAGAGATTTGGTTTTATTCCGGGGGAACTCAAGACGAGGATATCGGAATTAGACGCATCAACGCTAGATGTTATGATAGATGGCATTTTAGATTATGAAAGCCTCGAGGAAGTAAAAAGGTATCTTCAATAATGAGGATTGCTGAGGGAGATGAGATAACAAAAACCCGTGCGACGCCCCCCGTGCGGGCGGCCGCGGAGGGCCGCCCTACTCAAACTTCCTGTCCTTTTCGCGAACTCACTTTGTGAATAACCGCTGTTCCTGCGTGTAGAGGCGAAGCTCAGTCTCCTGCCTATGTTCCCTTAACATCCCATAGCTGCACAACCATCCTCAAAGCGCAGCTAATGACCTCATTAAAAAGAGCGAGGCGAGAGAGGGAAAACCGCCGATGGATGTCTGAGCCCTGTAAGGGCGAGTTGCAGAGGCGGCCCGAATGAGCCGAGCTTGTTCGTACTGGCGGGAATCGCGGAGCGTGAGGATGGTTGTGCGGCTACGTCTCCGTGGCTGGGGCGTGGGTGGACCAGCCAAAGGCTACGTCCCCCTGGCTGGATTCGCCAAACAAAAAAAAGAAGCCAGGCGATCCGCAATGGGACCGCACTGGCTCTGGTTTAGTTAGTTGGTAGGACGGTTAGTTACTGCACAACGGAACCGTCCCCTTGTGTTCCTATCCCCTTGTGTTCCTAGATATATTTTCTTTTTTCATAGCTCCAACTTTCAAATAATTCTTCTTCCCGAATCAATGCATCAAAGGGTGGTTGGAGAAAATCAATGATTTCTTTAACAACGTTCTTAAAATCGAGTCTATACTGGAGTATTTTCTTGCAAAAATTATCCCACCGTCCTATGACAATAGGGTCATCTGTTAACCTTGAAATAATGGTAACAGAGTCTTTTTCATAGGGTGTACCCCGATTAGAAAGGGTTTCACAGATTGCCTCTTGTAGCTTTCTCCCATCAAAATCAAAGGTTGTTGCCAAGTAATAGATATCGAAAAAATCCTTCATCCTACTTGTAGCTTCCATTAATGATATAATAGCATCTAGCTTCTCAGCCACTGTAGATTCCAAAGAATAGGTTAATATACTGGGCCTTTCAAAATCTGCTAGTAATGCCGGCAAAGTTCGTTCAACAGGAGATGGGATTATAATATCACCAACTCCAAAATCTATCCTAAAAGGAATCCTTACCCTTCCTATAAAACCCGTAAGGTTAACCCTTATACCGGGATACTTCCTTATCTCGCTGATGGTTTCTAGTTGCCTTACTTCAAATTTTACAAAATCATTTTTGACAGGTAGGGATATGACCTCTTTAACAAGTTTTTCTACCTCATCCAAATCGTTGGGATAATTTTTCAAAAGATAATCTGCATCAACCGTTGGTCTTGTAGTAAACCCGCTAATTGAATATAACAAATAACCGCCTTTAAGAATGAGTTTATCCTTATAATTACTTATGGAAAGCCTTCGAATAAATTCCTCCTGGCAGAACAAATTCAAAAGCTGCTGTAATGAGATTTTTCGTTCTTTTGACTTGTTTTTTAGTCTTGCTAACACCGATGCTTCAATATTTCCCATTACAACCACACCCCTACATAACGCTGTACCTTGTTCTTGATGTTAAATATCTCTGCATATTCAAAAAGCCTTCTTATGTTTTTACCCGGATCCTTTATATAACGTGTTATTGCATCATTAAACACTTCTTTTTCTAGTTTATTTTCATAGCGTAGAACATCACAGATTGTGCGGTCCCTATTGTATATTCTAACTTTTACACCGTCCATTTCTATTACATCTACACCTATTTCTAAGAGCTTTGGCTCAAGATAGTAGGGATCTATTAAAGGGTAATCAATGTCATATTGGGTAGTTTTACTGTATCTGTTCACAGCTATTTGCCATGCTGACGGTATACGATCTGTGTAACCATAATCAAACAGGGCACTTTCAAGAAATATTACCGCTTGAGTGAATAGCTTTGCTATGATTATCTTTTCATGAACAACATAATCCGTAAGCTCATAAAAACCACGTTTAATTCTTGTGATAATCCCATCATCCACAAGCCTTTTTATCTGGCGACTTGAAAGGCCAAGCTCCTTAAGTTCTGCAGTTTTTAGAATTCCTCCTTGCCTTTTAAACTCCTTTTCCATTATTTCAATTATCATCATATTGCACCTCCCGGCCTGCATTCCTATCCGCAGTGCAGTCCCTTAGGGGCATTTTACCATATTTTTACTACACGGGCAAGACTTTTTCACTCCTACATCTACATACTTTTCATCAAGCTCTATAGCATAGAAAATACGATCCGTTTGCTCACAAGCAATGCCTGTTGAAAAGCTTCCGGAAAAAGGTTCGAGGATAATTCCATTTGGGGCACTGCTATTTTGTATGGGATAGGCACATAGGGCCACCGTTTTCATTGTTGGGTGCTCTTCTGATTTTTTAGGCCTATCAAAGTTCTATATTGTTGTTTGCTTTCAGTCTTCATACCATCTATGTCCGCCAGTAGGCTTCCAGCCATAGATTATGGGCTCGTGTTGCCACTGATAATCACTACGTCCTAGCACCAAAGAATCCTTAACCCAAATACATACCAGAAAGATGAAAGCCCACTTCTTTTACCGCATTTCTGAAGTTAAGTCCCTTGGTATCAGCATGGAAAACATATAAAGCCCCGCCATCAGCAAGGGCATTATAAATATTCTTGAAATCAGCTAGTAAAAACCGATAATATTCCTCGCCCTCTTGATTATCGTTTTTAATAAGTCGCTCATTTTCTTTACCCGCTGTGAAATTCACATTATAGGGCGGATCTGTTAGGGCAATAATAGATGGAACGGGGCAGGAAACCTGCCTTCAGGCGGGGAATATTATTGTAATAGCTGCCAGGTATGTTCCGGCCTTGCCAGATCCTTGTTAAAAGAGAAAGAACCAC
>JAAZLH010000335.1 GCA_012799415.1 Candidatus Epulonipiscium sp.
AATTCAAGCTGATCACTTTTGGCTATTGTTCGTGTTTTTCAATAGCCTAATTTCTCACACCCTTTTTTACCAGCCAGATTTCTAAGAAAAAATCGAGTTAATGCTTGACTTTAATTAGCTGGTCTTTAAAAATTAATCAATTCATTAAATGCCCGAATAGCAAAGGCATCAGTCATTCCTGAAATATAATCAACAATTGCCTGCTTGTAGTCGTACTCATTACCTAAGTTATAAATCTTCTCATTGGCAAATCTTGATCTGCGAGAGCCGGGTACATGCGTATATTTTTCAAGCCAGTCTATAAAATAGCCAACGGTTAGAGGAAAACTATCCTTTTCTTTATCTAATCTTTGTAAGGTGTTTGTACTATCATACAACTCAAGCAGAAACTCATAAAAAGATTTAATGATAAGCGTCGCATAATTCTTAAATGGGTCAAGTCTAGTGTGCATATAAATATGCTTATAGTTGAATTTCTTTACCTCATTGATCAAATCAACATATTTCTTGGAAAAAGTGATGCCCTTTTCCGGTGTGCTATTTTCGCAAAGGTCTATCATTAGCTCATGCATAAGAAATGTAGTGTTAATTTGTTCCAGTTTAATTTTCTTCTCAAGAAGTGAGCTTAAAATGCGTGTTAGTTCCCTAAGTTTCATGAAATTCAATACACCTAATGTGAAAGCGTCTTCAATATCTCTTCCTAAATAAGCAATTTTATCTGCTACCTTGACTATACAACCCTCCCATGTAAAAGGTTGGTATTGGTTTGGTGCCACAATGTTTTCTAGAAGTATATTTTCGTTACGGGGGCGAATTGGTTCATCATATGCATTATCCACTTCGCCACAGTGGGATATAATGCCATCACGAACAGCGTATGTTAGGAATAAGTTGTACTCTTTACCATATGGATCTGGTAAAGTCTCTAGTTTATCAACAAACTTCAAGCTATTCTTTTCGTGCCAAAACTCATCTTTACTAAACCCTTTTACTATGTCTTTTAATATATGTTCTCCCCAATGTCCAAACGGGGCATGACCTAAGTCGTGCCCTGTTGCTATTGCCATAGCTAGTTCTACATTAAGTCCCAAAGTATTGCATAGAGTAGAGCTTACAGCTGCAACATGGTTAACATGCTCCATTCTAGTACAAATATGGTCATTACGAGTGGCAAAAAACACCTGCGTTTTATGCTTTAATCTTCTGTAGGCAGTGCAATGCAAAATGCGGTTATAATCTCGCCAAAAGTAACTTCTAATATCATTTGATCTGTTATACATTTTGGCTTGTCTATGGATCATCTCCGGCCATCGTTCATGTTCCGGGGATGCTGCTACTTTTGTAAAACTCATAGAATATCCTCCTAATCTAAACACCATCCTAGAGTTGATGTATTAAACTTGTAACGTTATGTATACTCTTATTAACAAGACAGGCATTATCATTCGTCAGGGTTTGTGTTTTGGGAATCGTGAAAAGGATTGTAGCGAATTTAATGTTTTTATCAAATGGGGTGATTTATAATAACTAACAGATCCGGCTTCTCCATACAGTAATCCAAAGTTTGCTAAAGCACCTACCCACAAAAAAACCACCTGTAGTTAAATAAATTAAATTATCTGATGATTGTATTCGCTCCACATACCCCGAAATCCTTTATATGGAAGCATACGTCATCTTTACTTAGGCAGATCGCAACCAAGATCTCCACTTCTTATAAAACATTCTATAAATAAAGTTCTCGACAAAATAGGACCATGGGTGATTTACCGATTTCCGCATTTATATACTCACGTTAAAAGACCCCAGCCTCGACCAGGGTCTTCTTTATCAATTAGCTCTTCATATCTAGTATCACACCACCCCGATCTACCCACTAACAAAACGAACATTAT
>JAAZLH010000336.1 GCA_012799415.1 Candidatus Epulonipiscium sp.
AAATTACTCCATCATCGGTATTCCAACTACAACAATCTATTGGAAAGATGGACTATACCAAGAGAGCCTAGAAGGAAAAAAAGAAAAAATAGGAGAAACTCTTTTTGACTTAGAAGATTATATGAAATCTTTTATAGTAGAAGACCAAGAGGCTATCTTTGTTGGCGGCCTTGTCGGAAATGTTAGCTACGATGTCATTCATCAATATATTTGTCTTCCAAAGATAAAACAAGGGACCTTACAACTGCCTGATATTCATTTATTAGATGTTAGAGAATGGATGGTTTACCATCATGAGGAACAAAAAATACAAATAGGAGTATTAGAAGAAAAAAATAAGGAAGGGCAAGAAAGAGCAGAAAGCAAGATAAGGGCCATGCTAGAGATATTAGAAAGTCATGAATCTGATACTAAGGCAGAGCTTAACATGACAATAGGACAAAAAAGAGGTATCTACAGTAACCATGATATGCAAAAAAAGGGAAAGGTTATTCAGCATATAGAAAAAGAAAAAATGATTCAGCAAATCCAAAAGGCTCAAAGTTATATTCAAAAAGGAGATATTACCCAAGTCGTTCTATCTATGCGGTGGAGCATAGAAGCAGAAGTAGATGGGCTACGTTTATATCAACAATTACGAGAAATCAATCCTTCGCCTTATTTATTTTATATTCAATTTGAAAATTATACAGTCATTGGGAGCTCTCCAGAAATGCTAGTTCAACTTAAAGGTGACACCATTACTCACTGCCCCATTGCTGGCACAAGTAAAAGGGGAGAAAATCCAGGGGAAGATCAAAAACTAGTTGAGCAACTTCAGCAAGATCCGAAAGAAATCAAAGAGCATCTGATGCTGTTAGAGCTAGGAAAAAATGATATGAGCAAAGTGAGTTTACCGGGTAGCATTCAGATTCCTAAAAAGATGGAAATCAAAAAATATTCTCATGTTATGCATATAGAATCTATGATTCAAGGAAAGAGAAATCCTAGAAAAGGCATGTTTCATATTCTGTCAACCTTCTTACCTGCGGGTACCTTGTCCGGTAGCCCTCGAATTCGGGCCATAGAAATTATTGAAGAGTTGGAAGAGGAAAAAAGAGAGCATTATGGAGGTGGTATAGGATATTTTGGATATCAAGGTAATATGGACATCGCCATAGCCATTCGAATGATGATTCAACAAAGAAATAAAATCTATCTTCAAGCAGGAGCAGGAATTGTATCCGATTCTATTCCAGAAAAAGAATATGAAGAATGCTATAACAAGCTATTGGCTACCCTTACGGCCGTAAGTCAAGAAGTAGACCTAGAAGAAGTCAAAGGAGGAATGGACATAGAAAGAAGAGGAAAAAAGATAACAGAGTTAAAAATAGGAAAAGAAACTGAAAGGATAAAAATAGCTAAGAAAAGCGAAACAGCACAACAAGATAGAAAAGAACAGTTCATAAGGAGAAAAATAGGAGGTGCAAATCAAATGGAAAAAATAATGGGAAAATTATTAGATGGTTCAGACCTAAGCTATGGTGAAGCAGAAGAAGCTATGGAGCGAATGATGGAAGGAGATATTCAACCTACCCAAGTGGCCGCTTTCCTTACAGCCATGCGAATGAAAGGAGAAAAGCCCCATGAACTTTCTGCCTGTGCCAAAGTTATGCGCAAAAAAGCCAATCGGATCAATACCTATGTTTCAACATTAGATACCTGTGGTACAGGTGGGGACAATGCCAATACCATTAATATTTCTACTGGCGTGGGATTTGTTTGTGCAGCAGCAGGCATTCCAGTTGCTAAGCACGGAAATCGATCAGTCTCTAGTAAAAGTGGAAGTGCTGACGTACTAGAAGCTTTAGGAGCCCAAATAGGTCATCAGCAAAATCAAGCTGAGCAACTTTTGCAAGATCATCAATTTACTTTTTTATATGCACCCAATTACCATCCAGCTATGAAAAATGTGGGAGGCGTGAGAAAGGAGTTAGGATATCGAACGTTATTAAACTTATTAGGCCCCTTGGCTAATCCAGCTGCTAGTACCTATCAACTCCTTGGTGTTTATGACATACGTCTTTCAGATATTTTTGCAGAAATACTCAAAGATTTGGGAGTAGCTAGGGCCCTGATTGTACATGGCATGGATGGACTAGACGAAATTACCACTACTACGGCTACTCATGTTACAGAATTACAAGAAGGAAAAATTAGAAACTACTATCTTCATCCAGCAGAATTTGGTATTGACGTAACTCAAAAATATCAACTCCAAGGAGGAGAGGCCAAAGAAAACGCCACTATTTTACGATCTGTATTTCAAGGAGAAAAAAGTCCTTATCTAGATATTATTGCATTAAATAGTGGGGCTGCTTTCTATACCTATGGCCTTGTACCCAGCATAAAAAAAGGAGTAGAAGAAGCTTACCAGCTCCTATATAGCAAAGAAGTCTATAAAAAAGTGGAAGATTATATTGCAGCCACTCAGGAGGTTTTACAATGATATTAGAAACCATTGTTGCTCACAAAAAACAACAGTTACAAAAAAT
>JAAZLH010000337.1 GCA_012799415.1 Candidatus Epulonipiscium sp.
AGATTGTGAGGATTAGAGTGCCCCTAGGCTACAAATAATCTTCCTTCTCTATTATTTCATCATCTTCAAGGATTTTAATCATTTGAAGTAGTTCACCATCATCATAATCCCTTTCTAGTTTCTGAAATCCAAATCTTTCATAAAGATTAATTATATATGGTATATCCTTACACTCCAACATAATAATCCTTCCACCTAGAATAGTTTGTCCCTTAAATACAGCTGCAAGACAATATTCCATAACCTCTAAACCAGAAATTAATTCCTTATGTAAATCATTCTTCCCTACCTGTCCAATAAGAATAGTTGGAAATTCAGTAATTTTACTCCCTCTTATTTTGGAGCTAAACCCATCAAGGACTTTTGTTTTATGACCCGATAATAATTCTTCAGGTACTTTTAAAACTTGCATTGCTAAAGTAAAATAAGCTAAAATATTAAATTCATCTTCATCTTCATCAAATATAAAATAGGTCCTACTCTTACCAAGCTTTTCAAATAATATTGCTTTTTCTTTTAAAAAGCTTTCAATATCCCTATCTTTTTCACAAGTAAAAATAGAAATGAGTTCATGGGCCTTTTCCTCATTACTCATTTCTATCAGTTTCTTTAACGAGATAACATTTGTTTTAATTTCTGTTCACCCCGTCTTTCATTTTCAGGTGAAAACAAATCCTTATTAGTTTTAATACTCTTAGCGG
Source organism: Candidatus Epulonipiscium sp. (assembly GCA_012799415.1). Classification (GTDB taxonomy): domain Bacteria; phylum Bacillota; class Clostridia; order Lachnospirales; family JAAYNZ01; genus JAAZLH01. The sequence continues at coordinate 702 of JAAZLH010000337.1, forward strand.
AAGTCGAAATTATTCTTTCAAATGACTCCACAGCTTTCTTTGTATTCAAGGTAAAATCTTTATTAAAAGATGATGTTGCCATTCTTATCCCTCCCCTTATATGTTGTATTTATATAATATTATTATACATCATCCGTAACTAGTAATCAAAAATCATATTTATTTTATATGCCTTCTAATATACATTATACCCAATTCACTGTAGATATGTGCTCCAAGGCTGTCAGTATTTTAATCTCCTAGCATTTAATGCTCAAATTTTTATCCATAAAATAAAATGTCCCACCTTGGTACGCATTATTAAGTGGCGTGGTGAGTTCTGTTACTTTTATTGTATGCGACTAAATAACTTTTGTCAACCTCACTGTTATTGCAAAAACTTCAAAAAAGACCCCACGAAAGGATCTCATAAACTAATGTCTATAGTTCCACCAATGTGTGGGATAACGGATTGTTCAGCCATCTTAGTCATATCCATTGCTAGCTTCATAACAAAGATACTTGCCCTGCTACGCTATCTTCATTTGGGATGGGCTCATTGATAATGTTGCTATGTCCACTGGGTCAACCCCTTAGTTGGATCTGTTTGCTAATTGACTGAATTGTTCCAGAGTTATCTGGTGACTGGTATCGTTGGCGAGGGGGTATGCCCTGAGCCTTGCTAATAAGTAATTATTTTAAATACAAGGATTGATAATTGTATAAAATGTTGTACAATATAATACAAGAGGAGGGGTGTTAGTGGGACTGATGGGTGATTATTTTTCAGTGAGTTTTGCTGAAGTTTTTCAGCCAGTTATGTAAGAAAAAAGAACCAGGGATTTTTCCCCGACCCCTAACTAATTACTATATCTATCTAAAATGATTTAAGTGCTGAATCTTGATATTAAACCCCGAGTAATCGGGATAGGATTGGACTACAAATTAATTGTTCTAACAGAAAACTGCAAAATGCAACCACTGTAATTGCTTTATTAATCATAGACATCCCTCCTCGAATGCTAGCCAACGTTACTTGTCCTCATTCTGCGGTTGGCGTTTCACAAGTTACCTTGTTCCAGGGCAGGACAATTTAATTATATCACAACTTAAGGTAACTTTCAATAAACCTCATATATGATGCAATAGTATAAAAATACCGTTTCTGTTTTCTTTTATCTAATGCACTTAATGCCCTGTTAACTCCATCTCCATATTCATTAAATAATATTCCTAATACCCACATGTTAACTTTATTTGGCATTACATGAAGTACATGGTATTTATATATCTCTTTATCTTTGCCTAGATTATACAGAGCCTTTTTTCCTATATCATTTATATAGCTTCCTGTTGGATAGTGCTTGAGGATTTTACAGTTAGTATCTAAAATAATGTTTTTACATACATCCATATTCGTCATGATAAAATATACATTTCTAAATCTGGTTTTTCTAAAATCTACATCTTTTAAATTACAATTCATAAAAATAACATCCTCTAAGGTAGCACCTTTAAATGATGTTGCTTTTAGATTAGAATTACAAAAATCTACACCTCTTAATTTTGCATTTTTAAAATTGCACTTCGTAATATTAGATGCTTGATATCTAACATTCTCAAATTTTGCCTGTACATATATCAGATTATGAATATTAGCTTTATAAAAATATCTATTCTTAAAACCTGTATACTTTATAGGAGAGTTTTGCAGATCAAAAGGTACCAATTGCCCCTGTTTTATTTTTTTCACTTTCTTCTGTCTCTGCTTGTTTTCCCTTTTATTTTTCCCCCTAGACATTTAATATCTCCCTTTCTACTTATAGCTCATTTAATCAGTACATATTATGCCATCTTCAAAACCTATTTCCAAAACAGTAGATACATTTTTCCCTATATTTCTTTCTATATAATGTAGCATTTCTTTGTGTTTTAATATTTCTTTTGTCTTTAATGTTACGGTAGGTCTAGTATCCCCCGCCTTAACTATAGTTACTATTTCATCTTTTGTATTTTTATCACTACCTCCAAAGAAGGCTTTTATCCCTTCGAATGCTCTTACTATATCCTCTTTCTGCTGTTTAAACTCTGCAACATATCTTGCCTTCATATATAGATGGTAAGCTTCAAAGAAATCCTTTCTCTGCTCAAAAACATATCCTAGATTGTACAGTAAGTCAAATGATAGTGGGTATATAGTTAATCCCTCTATTAATATTTCCTCTGCCTTTTTTAAATTACCTTCACTTACATATATCATATCATGGCTTCTAGCGTATATCTTTCTCCATTGTTCGGGGAAAGCTTGATATATTGATCCATTAGCATTTTTGCGTTATCTATAGCATTTGTATTAACCAGTTAGATTATGGCATCTGCTACCTCAACCAACATTGCCTCTAACTTGTTATTTATATCTTTCAAAATATCCACTCCTAAATAGAACTTTTTACACACCTAGTATTACAAACTCATTAATTCCTTATATTAGCTTAATCATTCTTTTTTCCACCTAGAAATCACCTTATCAATATTAATTTCAGTTCCAACAGATTTATCAATACTTTTCCAATCCTCATGCCATATATCGTAAACCCTTACATTTTCGGATTTCGGCTCTGGGTTAGGCATTGGTAAATTGATTACTGCTGGAATGGGGGTAGCCTCTCCTACCACTAAACACTCCCCCGGTGATAAAGTAGGTAATATATCGGCTATAGCACCTGCATTATTAGGAAGAAGGTTTTTAATATAATTTTGGTCTGCCGAATTCGTTAGTCTCAATGATATAAAATTATTGCACTGTGCAAATATCGTCTCAGATACTTCACTAGGTCTCTGGCTTACTACCATTAGGCCAAGTCCATATTTTCTTCCTTCTTTAGCTATTCGTTCAATGGACTTCCTGGATGCTCTATAGTTCGCACTATTATCTCTAGGCACATAATTATGTGCCTCTTCACAAACCAACAAAAATGGTACATCGTTAGTACGATTCTGTTCATGGAGCAACTTTGAATAGTGGAATGCAAAGTCAAATATAAGCCTTGATATTAAACTCACCGTAATAGATAATACTTCAAATGGGATACCACTAAGATCAATAATGGTTACATTAGATTTCGTTAAATAGCCTAAAAATTGTTGTAAAATATCACTAAAATCATCTGTTACAAAAGCAGAACCATCTACTTTTAATGGTTTCATTAAGAATTCTAATCTTTTGTCATTTATCTTATTATCTAACCTACTTAAAAATCTATTAAATTCACCATTAAATGATCCATTAGAAGCCTTTTCTTCTTTTCTTGTTGTTGGTGGGACGAAGGAATATCTTGTTTCAAAGTACATATTTATATCATTTATTAATTCCACTTTATCTTTTGAAATTTGAACCTTAGGTAATTGTTCCTGATTAGGTATTTTATTAATTACTTCGTCATTTAAATTAGAAATAAAATTATAAACCTCTTCGATACTAAAATATACCGGGGTGTCATATGTAATCTTTTTAAGTGTAGGGTTATACTTTTCTTTATTTAGAATCACTGCTTTTCTAAATTGCGAAATTTGATTATGGGAGTTGTTCTCATTACTCTCTATAAATAATGCCTCAAGCTCTTCTGAATTCATAAGCCAGTAAGGTAACTTTAACTTTTCGACATCTAAGTTGTTTAACGTAAAGTTTTGGTTTGATGCAATAGAGAATGCCGCCTTATATTCTGAGTGAATATCAAAGATAATTACATGTGAATTCTTTTGGCAATCTAAGTTTTCATTTTTACCTTCTTTTATACCGACTGCTTCTTGTAAAATCTTAGATACTGCACAAGATTTGCCAGAACCTGTGGAACCAACAATTGCAATATGTTTACTAAAAAACATGTTCCCATCGATATGAAGATTGATATCCTTATTTTGAACTAAATTTCCCAGCTTAAAGGAATATTTATCATTCTTTAAAAATATATGACCTAATGTTGTAGCATCAGCAATATATGCTTTTTCAGTAGGGGATGGTAGGGTACTATTTCCTGGGTAAAACTTGTTATCAATAATTGTACCAAGTGGCTCTGCCAGAATAAAATATTTATCCTTATCCCCATCATCTACAGCCTTAATATTATTTATTGATGCAATTAAAAAATCATGGGTACCAATTTCTATTTTTAAATGTTTTCCAATCTTAAGATGTTCTTTGTTCCCCTCAAAATCTTGAAAATCAAGTTTCACTAAAACCCCAGATGCAGAACTTTCGTATACTAAACCTATATGTTTGTCCATTTTATTAGATCTCCTTTACAAGTTTTAATAAATACCTTAGTTCGTTAAAATTATTTATATCTATAAATTCCACATTTATATCCGTCAAATCATAGCCTGCAGGACAGTTTTTGGATATAATAAAAAGATCATCGGGCTTATCTTCTTGTAATATATCTTTCATTGCATCATTTTCAATACATACCCTAAGCCTAAATTGCATCCAATTATCCAAAGTATTTCGCTTGGGTGTTCTTAAGAATGCATCCTTAAAAAACCTATTTCCTTTTATGCCTGTTTCTACCTCTATTCCTTTTGAATAGAGTCTTGATACAATTTCTTTAAACTCTTCATGGGTTAAGTTCATAAAACAAAACAACGCAGGATTTTGAAGCTTTGGCTTGTGACAATAAGTATCAACGAATTCCTTTAAGAATATTACAATTTCTTCAGAAAAATCTTCTATAGCATTGGCATCTATAAAAAAATATCTTTTTCTCATATTATTATTTAAACCATTGCTTAATTGGGATTGGCGTTTCTTCAGTAGTGTTTTATAATTTGATAACTCTTTTGTCCATCTAGTAATTGCCGTTTTCTTAGTGTTTTGTAGTTGCTGCATCAGCTGCTCTTTACTAGTAATACGTTCTGGGTCTGCACTCTTTATACTAAGTTTTGATATTAAATTAATTGCATTTGGATATATCAGGTCACATACATCCTCTTTTGAAAACCCCTCCGATTGAAAATCCGAAATAATACTATTCTCTAGTTCTTCAAACGATTCACCAATAATTAGCTCAAACTTATTATTAATAAAGTCATCTAAATCAATTTTGCATTGTCGGTTGTGATTAGAGTAGTACTTCTTTAAAAGTTCTTTATCTTCCTTAGTTTTTCTCTTTTTATCAGCGATTTGTTGTATTTGGGGGTCATCTGGCGGCATTATATATACGATATATTTTGAAATAAGGTTAATATCCTCCGTATCTAGCATTGCTTGGATGTCATCCTTCGAAACAGACTTTCTTCCTTTTATTTCTTTTGGGAAATAGCAATAAAGAATAAATTTTATATTTGAGTCTGGCTTTTCTATATATGTCTTTAGCATTTGCAATACTGGTTTATATATATTGGATATAGTAAATAATTCTTGCGACTCATGATATTTACATTGTATTGCTGTTGTTCCTTCTGGTGTTATTTTGTCTATGTCTTCGATTATTCCTTCTACCTGTATTGATGTATCTGAATTTGATATTAGTAATTCTTTTAATGTAAGATTAAATTGGTATAAAAACCCCTTAATTGTTGAATCCGCAACTCTGGAAATAGCACTTCCCCCTCCCTATATTTTTAAAAAAGAGCCAGAGATTTCTCCCTGACCCTTTCTTATTACTATATTTATACCTAGAGTTTCAATTATCTTAATAACTGAAGAACACCTTGAGGTGCTTGGTTTGCTTGTGCAAGCATAGCTGTAGCTGCTTGAGAAAGGATGTTTTGCTTTGTTTGCTCCATCATTTCTTTCGCCATGTCTACGTCTCTGATTCTTGCTTCTGATGCTTGTAAGTTTTCTGAAGAAGTATCTAGATTCTTGATTGTGTGCTCTAATCTATTTTGCATAGCACCAAGTTTAGATCTTTCTTTAGATACATTTTCTAATGCATCATTGATAGTTGTGATTGCCTTAGAAGCTGCTTCTTGAGTAGAAACATTGATTCCACCATCAGCTTTAATTTCTAATTTTCCACCGGCTTTAAGTTCTGTAGCTGATGTCATAATAGCATCACCTAAATTAGCTACTTTTATCTCAGCTTTCCAGTCTGTGATCTTATCTATACCATACCAGTCTTTGCCATCAGCACTAACAGCAGCTATTTTGCCATCAGCACCTTTAAGTGCAAATTCAACTTCAGTACCTCCATCAAGTGTTTCACCTACAATTGCTTCTATAGCAGTTTTATCAATAACTTCATATTCCCCTGATTCAAGTCCTGCTACATCTACTGAAGCTGTTGCTTTGATATTCTCGATATCTGTTGTTTCTCCATCACTATTTATTGTTGCTTCAAAGCTTACAGTACCACTTATTACTGCGTCATCAAATTTAACATCAGTACCTGTCACTGTTGCTGTTGCTAAATCATTTTTGCCAGTAGCTTTTGCTAATAATGAATAATCTTTCCCATCATTACTAACTGCAATTATTTCGCCTTTATCATTCGTTAAAGCATAGTTAGCTACAACTTGATTCGCACCACCAATTGTTACGTTATCAACTTTTACTACTTTGGCAGTTTGCTCACCTGCAACTAATCCTGTTTTTACTGTAACACTAGTTACATCAGCTCCTTTTACTTCAAAGTTAGCTTTTCCTGTTCCATCTCCAGCTACCTTAAGCTCGTTAGCACTCATGTTATTGATTGCTATTGTAACATCTTGCCCTTCGTTAGCTCCGATGTGGAATTTTTTATCCTTGAAAGAACCATCTAATAGACCCATTGTGTTGAATTCTGTTGTTTCAGAGATTCTTGTGATTTCGTCTGCTAATTGGTTAATCTCATCTTGGATGTTTGTTCTATCAGCATCTGTATTTGTATCAGTTGATGATTGAACTGCAAGTTCTCTCATTCTTTGAAGGATTGCATGTGTTTCGTTAAGAGCACCTTCTGCTGTTTGAATTAAAGAGATAGCATCTTGTGAGTTACGGCTAGCTTGGTTAAGTCCGCGGATTTGTCCTCTCATTTTTTCAGAGATCGCCAGACCTGCTGCGTCGTCTCCTGCACGGTTAACCCTGTATCCTGAAGATAGTTTCTCCATGGATTTAGCACCTGATGTGTTAGCGATTCCCAACTGACGATGTGTATTCATTGCTTGTAAGTTATGGTTAATAATCATAATTCTTCCTCCTTGATTGTTTGCGGGCATCCTTGCCCATATTATAGTTAATAGTTGAAAGTTA
>JAAZLH010000046.1 GCA_012799415.1 Candidatus Epulonipiscium sp.
ATCATACGACAATTGATAAGTGCAACGTGAGCGAGTAAGCGAAGCTTATGAGCTTCTAATCTGCTTCAAGCAGCAGTCAATACAGGACAGGGAAATTTTTATTTACATAAAATAATACATTACTTACTACTAAAAAACTATATAGGAGGAATTTATGATCGAACATATCGCAAAAAACAAAAGAGAATACAACCTAGAAAAAGAGCATTGGCGACCTGCATACCACTTTTCTGCACCAAAAGGGTGGTTAAATGATCCCAATGGTTTGATTTATTACAAAGGTTATTATCATCTTTTTTATCAGCATAATCCAAAACATTGCAACTGGGATTCCATGCATTGGGGACACGCGATAAGCAAAGATATGATGCATTGGAAGGACCTCCCCATTGCTTTAGCTCCCGATCTACCATATGATAATGATCCTGATGGGGGATGTTTTTCTGGCAGTGCTGTAGAGAAGGATGGAATATTATATCTATTCTATACTGGAGCTATAAAAGGTGGTAATGGATTAATTCAAACGCAATGCATGGCATATTCGGAAGATGGAGTACATTTTAAAAAATATGAAGGGAATCCAATAATTTCGCTTCCACCAAGTGGTGTTCTTGAAGATTTTAGAGATCCTAAAGTATTTTCTGTAGGAGATAAGTGGTACATGGTTATAGGTGGGTCTGTTGGAGGTGCAGAAGGTGGCGGTGATGGAAGAATATATTTATACGCTTCTGATGATTTACTTCAGTGGGAATACAAAGGAAACATACTAGAATCCAATGGAAAACTTGGCACGATGTTTGAATGTCCGGATATGTTTGAACTAAATGGTAAATGGGTGGTAACATGTTTTCCAATATTTCATCCGAAGAATAACAAAGCTTTATACTGCGTAGGAACAATGGACTTTGAAAATTGTGAGTATCACATTGAACATATTGGAACATTGGATGCAGGGTTTGATTATTATGCATCCCAATCTTTTTTAGATGAGAATGGGAATCGAGTTTTAATAGGATGGCTACATGGATTTTCATGGATGCCATGGTTTGAAAATTCGGGACCTACGGATATCGAAGGTTGGCGTGGAACTCTTAGTATACCAAGAGTGGCTACATTAGATAAAAACAACCAGCTACATCTTCAGCCCATAAGTAATCTTGATAATATAAAAACTTTAGATGCACTTGAAGAGAATATACAAATCACTAAAACTAAACATAAATTAAATCCGAGTGATCCACATAGTTTTGAAATAAAGATATCCGGAAATGTTAGTGAAATAGAATCCCGTTTCCTAGAGATAGGTTTATTAGTGGGAAATAATAAAGAAACAAAGATTGAACTGGATTTTATTGCTGGAGTTATGACACTTGATAGGAGCAATTCGGATGTATACACTAGTGGGAAAGTAAATTGTATATTTGATAATGAAGATAAATTTGATTTGCAAGTATTGGTGGATCATAGTTGTATTGAGGTAATATTAAATAAGGGAAGACATATTCTATCAGCGAATGTGTACCCTGAAAAAGAGCAGACTGAATGTTATATAAGAACACCTTATAAGAGTGCTACCTTAAGAAAAGTAGAAACTAGATCATTAAAAAGTGTTTGGTAGTTTATCACATTATAGATTTTTGAAAATAGCGTATGATTTTTAACTTATTGATTAAAAATCATACGCTTTTCTATTAGGTTTTGATGTGATAATCATTGTGTTTTATAAGGTGCTGATATTTATCATTTTGCGACAGCTCTTTATGTTCTTATAGTAAATGTAAATAACTGGACAAATGGCAAATATAAACCGATATGACAAAAACAAATATATTTGTAAAATATATTGACAAATACATGTAATGTTGCTACAATATGGAAAAGGTGGTGATTAAATGGTAGATTTTTTCTTAAACACTAGGCGGGACATGATCGACACTTTACAAATTTCTTTAAGAGCTGTTAGGCAATTACTAGGATTAAGCGCACAAGAATTAGGTGAGTTAATCGGGTTGACTAGACAGACGATAAATAATTTGGAACTTGGGAAAAGTCAAATGTCACCTACGCAATATGTGGCATTGTGTGCAGTAATTGATCATTATGTATCTGAAAAACCAGAGCTTCTTACTGCTATTATTGCAGTATTGAAAGTTAGTGTAAGTAATACAGATGGTCAAACCATTTCCAATGTTCATAATTCTTCATTTTTGAAAAAATGGTTTTTCTGTTTTCCTAATGATTATAAGGAATTTATTGGGAATGTTGAAAGTTCAGGGGAGAATTATGCTAAATTTTTAAGTACCTTAGCTCAAAATTATAAGATATTTGTTGATTGGACTTTTCTGGTTATGCCAAATGCTAATAATGTTTTGGATACTATGTTACCTGAGTTAATTGCAGCTAATAACTCAATAATAGTGCCTCTAAGAGTTGTAGAATATTTACAACAACAAATGCTATCTTCTAAGCAAGAAGAAGCAGATAGGGCTAAAGCTGCAATTATAACAATCAATAAGTACCTTAATAAAGGAGCTATACAGATAAGGGGTGAAAAAGAAGATTCAAATATTTATAGCACATTTATTTCTGTATTTGCAAAGTATAAGTCATCTTACAGATTGTGCTTACTAACACAAGATGAAAACCTAGCAAAAGATATCCAGGTTATGAATGAAAAACAAGAATTAAAGGGTTTTCCAATTATGACATGTTTTTTATCTGATGATAATACTATCAAAATCTATGATAAAGATAGTAAACCAGGTACATCATTAGACATTAAACAAATTGGTTCAAATACAGTTCAATTTAATGTGGAGGAAGTTGCAAAAGGTTGGGATACAATAGAGTAAAGTAAGGAGCGGAAGTATGTCAATAACAGTCGAAAGAATTGCTAAAACATTATCCATTTCGCTACAAGAAACTATAAAATTTTTGAGTGATCAAGGCATTGAAGTTTCCGATGCGAAATCAGTATTAAGTGAGAGAGATATCAGTAGATTGAATGCAGCAATACAAAGGGCTAAGAATGAAAAAACTCAAAGAAATGATACTCAAAATGAAAAAGATCAATATGAAAAAGACCAATATGAAGATGATCAAAATGAAGATCCAGAAACACGAGCAATGAATAATTTAGAATACTATTTTTCAAATTATAAAATATTCATTGACACATGTAGCATATTACATTTTGCATCAGAGAAATTTTGGCTTAATGTAGTACCAATTATTCAAAAAACTGATAATAAAATAATAGTTCCTGTTCGGGCATTGGATGAGATCAAGAAACATTGTGCAAACACAGACAAGCCGGAATTAATGGATAAAGCGCAAAAGGAATTGGAGACTATAAACAGATTATTATCTGCCGGTCTTATAGAACTGCGTGGAGAGGAAACAGATAATTTTGCTGATAATGTATTTCAAGTAGTGTTTACAAAATTCAGAATGACGCATAAATTACTTTTGATAACACAGGATGGAGATTTGGCTTCCGATATTTTTAATCTTAATAATATAAAATCAGTTAAGGCAAATCCTGTTGCTGTAAAACGTATTAATAAGTATGGATTTTTAAGTAATTTCTACTTTAATCAGAATCAAAGTAAAGATCGTGTAGGAAGTAATAAAGATACCAGTAATAAAGATACAAGTACAAAAAATACAGACATTGAAGATACTATACTAGAAGATGAAGCATTTGCTCTTACTAAAAGAATTACTGATATTCCGGACGATCCACTAACTGTTTCTGTTATACCTGGTGAAGGTAATAGCGCATATGTTTTACAAGGCGAAAAGCAAATAGAAATTAAACTAAATGAAGCAGTGGCCACTGGTGGAGAAGGTACTATATACATTACAAATACCCCCTATGTGGCGAAGATTTATAAAAAAGAAAAAATAAATAAAAGAAAATATGAAAAAATAAAATTAATGTTAAGTAAAAATATTGAATGTGAAGGAATATGTTATCCAGTTGCTTGTTTGTATAACAGGGACAAGCAGTTTGTAGGCTTTTTAATGCCAAAAGCTAGAGGGAAGGAGCTACAAAGAAGTCTGTTTATAAAGCCACTTTTTCTTAAGAACTTTCCCAATTGGAGAAAGAGAGATACTGTTGAATTATGTGTAACTATACTTGAAAAAATTAAATATCTGCATGATAGAAATATAATTATGGGTGACATAAACCCATCGAATATTCTAGTAGTATCTCCAAAAGAAGTGCATTTTGTTGATACTGATAGCTACCAAATTGAAGGATTTCCCTGCCCGGTTGGTACTATTAACTATACTGCTCCAGAAATACAACGTAAAAATTTTGATTCATTTTTGCGTACCATGGGTAATGAAAACTTTGCCGTAGCTACACTTTTGTTTATGATTATGCTTCCTGGCAAACCACCTTATTCTCAACAAGGAGGAGAAAGTCCAATTGACAATATAATAAAGATGGATTTTTCCTATCCCTTTGGTGAACAATCGAATAGAAAAACACCGGATGGGCCTTGGAGATTTATTTGGAGTCATCTGACTTATGATATGAAAGAAGCATTTTATCAGACATTTAGAAAAGATGGAGAAACAAGTACTGAAAAGACTAGATTATCTGTCGATGAGTGGTTATCCAAATTTAAATATTATCTCTATCTATTAGATAGTGGCAAATTGGGTGAACAAGATAAGATGTCAGAGGAAATATTTCCGAACAGACACAAGAAAAATCCTAATGTAACCTACACCAGATGTACACTTTGTCAAAGAGAAGTGCCTGAAGAAACCTGTAGAAATGGTATATGTAAAGAGTGTTTAAACACAGGAGAAGTGTATAGATGCAGTAAATGTGGAAAAGAAATTCTGTATACCAATTACCAAAAATACATTAAGAATTCCAAAAAACATGATATATGTCAAGAATGTTTTGAATATGGAAATGAGGTATATTCGACAGAATTTTGTACTGATTGCGGTAGACTATTTGAAATAACAAACAGGCAGTATGACTTCTATCGCTCAAAAGGTTTATATTTACCTAAGCGATGCAATCCATGTAGGAAAAATAGACAATCCTACTCTACTACATCGACTGCCTCATCGCCTACATATTCGAGATCAACCTCTTCAAACTCAACTACTAGAAATACATCTTCTCGGAGTAGTGGCTCACTCTGTTTCATAACTACTGCGGTATGCGAGTATTTCAATAAGCCAGATGATTGCTATGAGTTGACAACACTTCGACATTTTAGAGATGAATGGCTACGCTATCAGCCAGATGGTTCGGATCTTATATCGGAGTATTATCATATCGCACCTGATATTGTCAATAAATTAGAAGCTTCATCGTTAAAGGATGAGATTTACTCTGAACTTTGGAAGGATTACATTAGTCCATGTATTGGTTATATTGAAGAAAATGAGTTACAAAAATGTAAAGAATTATATATTTCAATGGTTAATAACCTGAAGAATATGTTCTCTTTATAAGAAAGGTGGTCAATGATGTCTAGCAATAATTTATTAGTAAGGCTTGAAGATTTAGTTAATAATCCAACGGCACGAGTTCCAGTATGCCTTTGTTTAGATACTAGTGGTTCAATGGATGGTGCACCAATTAACGAATTAAATGAAGGGGTAAGACTTTTCTATGAAGCTATTAGAGAAGATGAAACAGCCTTATATTCAGCAGAAATTTCTATTGTTACTTTTGGAGGTGATGCCGAATTAATTGAGGACTTTGCCAATATTGATAGACAACCGGCAGCCCCAATTTTAGAAGCTAGAGGTTTAACACCTATGGGGGAAGCTGTTAACTTAGCACTTGATTGTCTAGAAAGACGGAAACAAGAGTATAAAGATAAAGGTGTCGACTATTATCAACCTTGGCTAGTCTTAATGACCGATGGTGCCCCTAATGGAAGTAAGAGCGAATTGAAAACTGCTATACAAAGAACAGTTGAACTGGTTAATAATAAAAAGCTTACTGTATTTCCAATTGGTATAGGGCAGGATGCAGATATGAATATACTAAAACAATTTTCTCCGGCAAGAGATCCATTAAGACTACAAGGTTTAAAATTTAGGGAGTTCTTTGCTTGGCTAAGCAAAAGTGTTTCGAAAACATCTCAGTCTACTCCAGGAGAAAAGATACAACTTGATGTTGAAGGAATCAAAGGCTGGGGAGAACTTTAATTAAATACATGGAGGATAAGAAAATGGATAACAATTTATTATTGAGATTAGAAGATTTAGTAAGTAACCCAACTCCAAGAGTTCCTATATGTTTATGCTTAGATACGAGTGGATCCATGGGTGCAGTAACTGGAGATTGTACTCCTACTGGTGAGACAGTATTTGAAGATGGGCAGGAATGGACAATAGTAACAGGAGGTACTAGCAGAATTAGTGAATTGCAAAAAGGCATCAATCTTTTCTATGATGCTATCCGCGAGGATGAAATTGCAGTATACTCTACTGAAATATGTATTGTAGAATTTAATAACACTGCTAATTGTGTTCTTGATTTTGCTAATATAGAGCGTCAAGGTGAATTACCAGAACTTAAAGCCCGTGGCAATACAGCTATGGGAGAAGGGGTTAATCTAGCCCTAGATTTACTTGAAAAACGTAAAGAGGAATACAAAGATAAAGGTGTTGATTATTATCAACCTTGGTTAGTATTAATGACTGATGGAGAATCAAATGGTTCTGAGGCAGAACTTCAGAGGGCTATTGAGAGAACAAGGGAAATGGTTACGAATAGAAAGTTAACTATATTTCCAATTGGAATCGGTGAAGATGCAGGAATGGAGACATTGCAGAAATTTTCACCTAATAGAAGTCCATTGAGGTTACAAGGTTTAAAATTTGCTGAATTTTTCGCTTGGTTAAGTCAAAGTGTGTCTCAAACATCACAATCTACTCCTGGTGAAAAGGTACAATTGGATGTTGAAGGTATAAAGGGTTGGGGCGAATTATAGAAAACTTAACAGAGTTATAACTATAATTGTTATAACTCTGTTTGAAAAGGAGTTTAATTATGTGGAAGACTGTTAATTATGAAGTGTGTGGAAGAGGTCATAAAAAAGACTCTATACCGTGTCAAGATAAGACCTACTCTTCTTATATTAAAAATGTAAATATAATTGCCCTAGCAGATGGTGCAGGATCAGCACGACTGTCACATTATGGAGCAGAAGTAGTGATTAAAGCTGCAAGTGAATATATATCAAATAATTTTGATGCAGTGATAAATAATGAAGATGGCAAAGAAGTTAAAATAAATATATTGAATTATTTATTAGATGCTCTAAAAAATAAGAGTACTGAATTATCATGTGACCTTAAAGATCTGGCATCGACATTTTTAATGGTAGCAGTTAAAGATGATGTATTCTTAATTATCCATATAGGTGACGGTGTTATAGGATATCTTAAAGGTCACGAGTTAAAAATAGCTTCAAGACCAGAAAACGGCGAGTTTGCAAACACTACTACTTTTGTAACATCCAAGGATGCATTATCATCAATGAAGTTATTTAGAGGCAAGACTGACAACATTCATGGTTTTGTATTAATGTCAGATGGAACTTCAGATAGTCTATATAACAAAAAAGATGCAACCCTTGCACCCGTTATAACTAAAATGATGCATAGAAATGCCATACTTGATCATGATAAAATTTTTGAAAAAATAAAACAAAGTTTTGATAGCGTAATAGTAAACAATACTCTAGATGACTGTAGTATTGCAATTATGTCAAGGAAAAGTGAAATCTTATGCGACTATCAAGATATGAATGATCTGGGAAAGTGTGATTTATTAGGAATAGTTTATGGCACTAATAGCTATAAACAACAAATTTCTAAGTATGATTATATTGTTAATTATTTACATAAGCCAAGAACCTTAGAGCAAGTATCTAGACAGTTATATATAAAAAAGAAATATGCGAGAAAGCATTTGGATAAATTGCTTGCTACAGGGTTAATAACCAGAGTTGGTCATAAGTATGCTCAATATATTAAATAGTATGGAATTAATGAAGTAATGACCATGCAAAAATCAATTTTAGCTACCCTTATTTGAATAACTTAATTAATAAAGACTCTATTTTCGATAATAAAGCCACTAGGTGCCGAAAATGGGTAAGCGCTCGACAATAGAGTGCCTATTCTATTTTAGAGATCCATGTGATAATAACTCTAAATATTGAGTTAAAGTTTTTCAAGTTTTTCAACTTGAAAAACTTTAGAAAGGAGTTGTGAAACATGG
>JAAZLH010000338.1 GCA_012799415.1 Candidatus Epulonipiscium sp.
AACCTTTTGGAGGAAGCAAAAGTTTATTATAGTAAAAGCAAGAGATTATTTAAAAGAGCAAAAGTTTATTATAGGGAGACAACTGTTTTTGTAGTAGTACTATCGTCTCCACATGGCTCGAGTTGATGGAATTGATATCATTTGAGTTTGTCCGTGCTCGGAAACATATCCACTGCATTTTTGGAACTATCGGTAGACGGGAACATATCAATAGATGTTTAGTTTTTTTCGAAGCACTGCTTATACTTTTCTTAAAACTTTTCCGTATAGATGTGAAGAATCCTTATTTTCAACAACAATTAGTTTGTTTTCTTCAATTATTTTATAAATACAAAATCAACTATCGCTAATGCCCAGCCTATATCTACCTAAGAACTTTCCGATAAATCTAGCCATAAATATCAGGTGTTCTAAACAGATTCCCGCTAGATGCAATATTTTCTAATATACATCTTCACATTTCAATATTAGCTTTAAATAAATATTCCCTGATTACCTCTACTGCTTCTAGAGAACGGACTATACATTGATGGTGAAAACGTTTCCAGCCACACCAGATATCCTTCGGAGGGGGCCCGGATATAGAATATTCATCAACTCCCGTGCTGTAACAGGACGGGTTAGTGCTTTCATAAGAAAAGTATTTTATCTGCTCCATACTGTTTTTACTATACATCATTCATACAGCACCTCCATAAACTTTACCTTCTCTCATTTTATATCTCAAACTATAACAGTTCACAAGATACCTATATCTATATTATCATATTAATAGACAATCAAGTATTAATTTTGCATAATCTTTTCAGATTTTCTGTATTGAATAGTTTTGTAAAATCCAGTTAAAACGATAGTTCCCAATTAAGATTCATCTGTTTAACTTAACCCATACACTTATTAGGTCTCTTGACCTTCGACAGCCCGTCTAGGGGAGCTACTCTACCTGATTCTGTTACAGTAACATACAGTTTACTTACACTACCACATTTACAATGTTGCAAATGCTTAATTCATGTGGTTTATAACACTTTTTAGTGACTTGACGTGTACCCATTTATCCAGTAGTAGTTTCCACATTTACCCAATAATGATAAATCTTTATAATAAGACAGTATTCTTTGGATTATAATAAATTTTGTATCCAGCGATAGGCGAAGCTGGATTTTTTGTCCCATGTTCTCGGTATACCTCAAAGCTTGAAATAGCCTTGCAATCAACAAGTGTTTGTAGAGTACCTTTAACGACACTATTGATACTTGACTTCTTTTTTCTCCAATTTTTATAATCTTCTTCCTTATATCCAAGCTCAGAGTACAACCCCCTTTTCTCTCCTTTATCGTACCAGCAAAATGATATTTTATTACTTTGGAGTTTATTAGCTTTAACAATCTGAGCAACTCGTTTAATAACATATCTTTTGATAATGATTGCATCATCCGTATCCCTAAACTTTTTTTGTGTTTCAAATAGAAAAGTAGGCACGTCTATAATCTGATGATTCATTTCCGCATATCTATAAATAGCTGGTTTTTCAAGTACATTATATGCCGTAACAAGTTTCCCATTTGTTGTGTACTTTGTATCAATTTTTCCAAATGGTAGCAGGTAGCTTTCATATGTCCAATTTTCTACAGGATCTTTTCCTTTTTCATTCCAATATGCATTGTACTCTTTTGTACAATCTATTTTAATACGTATGCTCTGGAGTTTTTTGATGCTTGATTTCACATCATTTAGCTTTTTTTCGCTAAACCATTAATCTTTATTGCCTGACATAACTTTTAGGATCCATTCAGGTGTAATCAACTTCAAGCCCTGGCTCATTATTGTATAAGCGGCATACATGACTGCCATATCATATTGGGTAATATTAGTGTTAGATAATGAAATGTTTGCATCTGACCATAAATCAACTAGATTGATGATATTATCTTTGATTACAATTTCAAATCCATTTTCACTTAAATCTTTTTTGTTGAAATAATCCGAGAAATTTTCGTATTATTCATATACTGTGTATTAAAATTTAAAATCGACAATTCTTGTTTCTCAATCACTTCTGTCACCCTTTCATTATTTTTATAATATTATGAAGACAGAAAAACGAACGAAAATGACATTAAATTGTCATCTGAATAATTAAATGGATCAATAGGATTTTTGTTTGGACTTTCTATGTATCATAAGTGACAAT
>JAAZLH010000047.1 GCA_012799415.1 Candidatus Epulonipiscium sp.
ACTGACCACCAAACTCCATTCAGTTTCAATGCCGTATAAGTAGATAAAAAATAAGCTGCCGGAATTCGTAAAGCATTAAACGTAACGCCTACAGCAGAAGGAATTGTTGTTTTGCCAAGACCATTGAAGGCACCTTGTGTGGATATTTCTATGGTCATAAACCATTGAGAGAGCCCAAGTATCTGTAAATACACAACACCTAACTCGATAGCCTCTGCTTCTGGAATAAATAATCTAAAAATAGGTTCTGCGAAAAACACTAATAAAATAGTTGTAAATATGCCAATGATAGAAACTGTAAATAAGGCAGCCCTATATCCTTTAATAATACGGTCATATTTCTTAGCTCCGTAGTTTTGCCCGATAAATGCACTTAAAGCTGTAGAAAAGCCACCTGCCGTCATCCAAGAGATGGATTCAATTTGAGAGCCTACTTTTTGTACTGCTACAGCTGTCGGACCATACCCTGCAATAATACGTGCTAAAGCCATTCCTATCATAGAAAATATTCCATTTTGAATCGCTACAGGTAAACCTAACTTCATAATTTTTTGGCTATAGGCCATATTTATCTTTTGAAAAACATTGATTCTAAAATAAGATTCTTGATGTTTTTTCATAATTATAATAAAAATTAATGTTACAACAAGTTGTGCAAAAATGGTAGCTATTGCCGCACCTACAACTCCCATTTCTGGGAAAGGACCCAGGCCAAAAATAAGCAAAGGGTCAAGAACAATATTGATAACTAAACCCACTGCATTGATTAGAAATGGAACTTTGCTCATTCCTGCCCCATTAAAAATCCCTGTAAATACAGGATTTAAAAAACTAAAAATAAAACCTAAAGAAATATAGCCTAGGTAAGCAACAGCCATATGAATCACATTAGAATCTTCTAGTTTAAAAAAACCAATAAGAGGATGCCGAAAGAAAAAGATAAAAAGGCTATAAAAAATAGATAATATTACACTGATTTGAACAGCACTTACTGAAAACTTTCGTGCTTCTTCCTCATCCTCTTCTCCTAAACTTTGGGCAACAAAGACCTCAGCTCCTACTCTGCTTAAGGTAAATAGGGACTGAGAAAACCAGATGAAAAAACCTGCTGTTCCTACAGCAGCAACCGCAGCACTTCCTGTTTGTCCAATCCATAACATATCTGTTAAGTTATAAGCCATTTGTATAAAAGATGTTCCCATGATGGGCAAAGCCAATTTTGTCAGAGTCTTTAAAATATCCCCTGATGTTAAATCCACTTTTTTTCTCATTTGTTTCAAATCTCCTTATGTCATATATCAACTCTGCAATAATCATTTTTTAACATTCATAACATAATAATTTCATAGCCTTTTTCAATAAATGGAAACATTGCTGGGTGCCCCTGTAGTTCATTATTCATAGGTATCCCACAATTTTCATTATACTCTAATACTCCCATTTTGGCTGAACAAGCCTTACAAATACTATCAAACAATTGTAAGTCCCTGGCTTTTTTGTATATAGGAAGATTAGTCTCGTCTAACTCTTGAATCAGCTTAACAGCTTCTCCTTCCATTACAATCTTTACATCCATTCCTTTTTCGTGCATATCTACTGCATTAAGCAGTATATGCATAAAGCACATCACTTCACCTTTAAAAGCAAAGAAAACTATTTTTTTCATTTTAATTCCTCCGTATTCATTATATATTTAATATTTTCCTACTCTAAAATGTTTTAAGATTGATCGGCCTTTTATTTATCTCCTTTAATTTCAATAACTACAATTTCAGGAGGATTAAATATTCTAGGGAGCCTTGGATTGAAAGAAACCCCTCGGCTGACCACATGATTTATCCCCTCATGGCGATAATGTCCGCCTGCATATTTAGGAAACCACCCTTGATTGGGGGCATACAATCCATTAAGTAAGAGCGGAATTCGTATTTGTCCACCATGAGAATGGCCTGATACTACTAAATCAAAAGAAGTTTCCTTATATAAATCAATAAATTCTGGCCGATGAGATAATAGAATTTGATAAGCAGTCTCTTCTTTTAATTCTTCAAATGTATTTAACATTTCTTGAGCCCAATTGTAATGTAAATCTTGATATCTTACGATATCTGGATCATCAACACCTCCGATAATAAGAGGTATTTCATTGATAACAGCTTTTTTATAAGTATGTTCTAATACATGTACACCATATTGTTTAAAAACAGATTTAATCATATCCACTTGTCGTGACCAAATTTCATGATTACCTGTTACATAATAAATTGGAGCCATGTCTTGAATCTCTTTTAAAAATATTTCAGTGCCTTCTATAGGGACTTGATCATCAGCAATATCCCCTGCCAGTAAAATTAGGTCCGGCTTTTCCTTGGCCATACGGGTAACAATCTTATGCTGATCTTTTCCATAAATATGACTATGTAAATCAGTAATTAGTATAATCCGTATAGACTGATGGCTAAAGAATTTATCCGTAATAATATGATACCTACGGGTTATGAGTCCATTATACAATGCAACAGCACAAAAAGAAATAAAAACTAACATCAGTGTTATTATTTTTAGCTTTTTATCCATCTTATTCTCCTCGTATATCCAATGATGTTTTTTCAAAACTGTACTACTTTTATAGATAAAATATATCATATATTTAGATTTCAATATAATACAATATATTTTCCTTTTATACTTTTTCTTTTGTCTCTTTTTTTGACAATATTCTTTATTAAAATATACGGCTACCCATAGATATGATATAATAACAGTAAGGATTATTTAAGAGGGGGATTTCTATGAATATATTTACTTTAGATAAAGATCAAACAACTTTAATGATTATTGACATTCAAGATCGCTTAGTACCTGCCATGAGTGTTGGAGAAAGAGTCATTAATAATACCCACATTTTATTGACGGCTGCTAAAGAATTTAATATGCCAGTTGTTACTACCGAACAGTATCCAAAAGGCCTTGGCTCTACAGTGGCAGCATTGAAAGAGAATATTGACCCTACTTACTTCTTTGATAAAATAAGTTTTACGGCTTATACTGAAGAAGTAAAAGAGGCTCTAAAAAAAATCGGCCGAAAAAAAATCATCATAACTGGAATGGAAACCCATATATGTGTATTTCAAACTGTTCGTGATTTATTAGCTGCAGATTATGAAGTATTTCTCGTCTCTGATGCTGTTTGTTCTCGTACTCAAGAAAACCATACAAATGGTCTAGCGCTTATGGAAAAAATGGGGGCTGTCATTACTAATACAGAAACCATCATTTTTGACCTGCTTAAAGAAGCCGGTACTCCTGAATTTAAAGTTTTATCTAAATTAATAAAGTAAGAATTCTGATAGAAAAAGTGTAAAAAACTACTTTTTCAAGCAAACTAGAAAAGTTTGGTTCCTTACAAACAAGACGAGCTTTCTTAGTTTATTAAAAGAAGGGGTATAGATCATCTATACTCCTTCAACTTTTTCTACTATTTTGTTTGCTAGATTTTCTCCCATTTCAATATATCCAAAATCAAAAGGATGTAGTAAATCACAACTAAGTCCTGAAAAATCTGTAAGGATTTCATCCCCTTCAATAAGATATAATTGATCATGATTCATCTCTTCATGTAAATTCCTAATAATTGTATTATATTCCTTAGTTCGAATTGCTAGAGGATCATTTTCATCTATCAGGTAATTTCCTGAATTTGGAAACATAGTTAAAAGGATAATTGGTTTTTTGGGATGACTTTTTATAAGAGCTTGTAGGAAATATTCTACTCGTTTTCTAAACTCTTTAGAAGGTATTCCGATATTTCTCATATTCACACCTAATTCTAATATCAGTAAATCCCAGTCTGTACGTTCTGCAATAAAATCCACTACTTCCTTTTCACAAAGGCAGGCTCCACCTAAAGCTAAGTTCATAATATCTGCTTTCAGCCTTCGTGCAGCTTGATAAATATAGGTATTACTTACAATAGATGCTGAACCTCCATTAGTAATAGAAGAACCGTAAGCCAATATGTTGATTTTAGGTAACTCTTCTTCTTTGGGTGGTCTTATCATGTGCCCAAAAGTATCAATGCCATGATATACTGCACAGTATCCAAAACAAAAAAATACTCGCCAGACATCTGTAGAAAATGCATGACCTTTTAGTATTTCTGGCTTCACCTTTGCCAGTTTTGGGCTCTCATCAAGCTCCAATGTTTTTATCTGTCCTTCTTTTATTCTATGTTTGGAGTGGAAAAAGTTCCCCTTATAAACTAAAATATCGCCCTCGCCATATAAGGCTGAAAGTGATAATCGGATGGTTTTGGCTGTAGTCACGAATCTAATTTCACAACCAACGGAACTATGAGTACGTGGCCTTCCACGCTCATCTCCTTCGTATCCTAATGCGTTTCTTACTTCTGGAGCAAATCTCTGCAACCTAAGCCCAGGAAATTCCTCCACCTTTTCCAACTGCACAACGTTATGAAACTTTATATTTTGATAAATCATATGATAACTCCTGTCATTTTAAATAATTTTACTTAACCCGATCCATCCATTCTATAAAATTCATCATAACTTTGTCAATAAAATTAATTGTAGGCTTATGGATTAAGACCCCTTCTGTGTTAATCTTTTCATGAATATTCCCTATAAACACCTCATTCCCTGGTAAAACCAAGGCAGATAAACCAGGGGCGTTTAATATTTGTCGCAGGTGGCCCTGTGCACGAACTGTTCCTAATTCTCCCATACTAGCTCCTACAATCATTACTGGCTTATTCATCATAGATCTATTTACCCTCGAAAACCAATCTAATGCATTTTTTAACACTCCTGAAATAGAATGATTATATTCCGGTGTTGCTATTAGGACACCATCACTTTCAGAAATTTTCTTTTTAATTTCTTCTACAACTGATGGTAGGGCTAACTCATCATCTTGATTATACATGGGAAGATCTCCTATAGGTAAAATTTCTATATGGACTTCATTTTTATATCTCTCTTGAATAAAAAGTACAAGTTTTTTATTATAAGATTCTTTTCTATTACTTCCTACAAGCGCTACTATTTTTACCATAAAATGCACCTACTTTCATATTTTAACTTATCATATTGACAGGCAACCATTACCATCACATTTAAAACCACTAAAAAAATAGGAATAACATTCTGCAAAATAATTTTAATACGTTTATAATATCTATTTCACAATAAATTTAATTATAACACGTCTATCCTATATCATATGAAGGAATGCCGTAAATATTTTTCTTCTAGCTCAATAAAATGTTCAAAAATATGATTAAGATCTTCACCAAAGGGTAACAATGTATATGTGGTACGATTATCTGATGAAAT
>JAAZLH010000339.1 GCA_012799415.1 Candidatus Epulonipiscium sp.
GTCTGAATATACCCCTAGCTTTGCATTCGTAGATTTTATCGTCTATATGGACATAGTAAAAACCTCCTATTCCCTTAATCAATCGGCCTTTTTTCATTTGTTCACTCCTAGAAATTTATTTTTATATCTTCATCGTATTTCGTTCCATTTATATACAGTTCAAAGTACTCACTGCTCCCTTTTGATCCAGTAAGATTAACCCTAGCTTTTTCACCATTTTTTGACACATTGTGTTTCATGTTTACTACTCTTTCCCCATTAGATGCTCTTTTAACAAGGATATCAACTGTGCCCTTATGTCCAGGTAAGCTGATATCTACACCCTTGGTTATAAGATTGTTGGTAGAAGTATTAATAGCATCTTCATCCTCTGACTCTTGATTTTCTTCTGGTGGTATATCATTATTATTATTGTTATTAGGGATTTCAGGTTCTTCCACTGGCAATGGCCCTTTACTGACAACAAGATTTATAGTGGTATTTTCACTTACAGGGGTACCGGAAACAATATTTTGATTCATAACAATACCTTCTTTGTATTCGTCACTATATTCTTCTTTAATACTACCTTCTTGGAGGTTCTTTTGGTCCAGCATATTTTTTGCTGTTTCTATATCAACACCTATTAAATTGGGCATTGAAAAGGGTACTATCTCTGGTCCTAAGCTAACCACATAATTTACCACCGTTCCGTCAGATACTGGTGATCCAGCCCTAGGGCTTTGTTCTATAACAACCCCTTTTGGGAATTCACTATACCTCTCATCCTTGTGTCCCACAGCTAGTGAAGAATTCTCTAATATATAAGAAACCTCTGTTTCCATTTTATATAGCAAATCTGGCACCGATATTGGTGATGAACCTATACTAACCACTACATCAATAGTAAAACCCGGTTTTACTTTTATCCCCCCTGCAGGATTTTGATTAATAATTTCATCTGCCGGTACTTTATTATCTTCCCGTGGTTGTTCTTTTAGGTTTAAGCCTAATTTTTCCGCATCTTTTCTAACCTCTTCAATATTCATTCCAACAAAATCTGGTAGTTCAAATTCTTCGCTTTGAAATAAACTACTTAAATAAAAAAGCCCAAAAGTAAATAGTCCAGCAGCGATTAAGGCGGCTAGAATAGCTGATGCTATAACCATCTTATTTTTTCTTTTTTTATCTTTCACAGGTTCCTGCCTTGTACTTATAATATCTTCTTCTTTTATCCTGGGAATAATTTGTGTTGGTGAATCTTCATGGTTTATATTACTTGGTAAATGGTTTTCATCATAATCTTTTTTAAGTCTATTTATATCCTCTATTAAATCTTGGGTATTTTGATACCTGGATGCTTGATCCTTCTGTATTAACTTTAATATTATTTTCTCTAAATTCCTGGATATATCAGGGTTTATTTCCGTTGGGGCCTCTGGCTCCTGTTGTATATGTTTTAGTGCTATGGCCACTGGACTATCTCCCTCAAAGGGTACTTTTCCTGTAGCCATCTCATACATTACAATTCCTAGAGAATATAGATCTGATTTTTCGTCTATATAACCACCCCTAGCTTGTTCAGGGGAAAAATAATGTACTGAACCTATTACATTGCCCATATTGGTAATAGTAGATGATGTAGCAGCTAATGCAA
>JAAZLH010000340.1 GCA_012799415.1 Candidatus Epulonipiscium sp.
CCTTATCATCAAGAAAACTATTTGTTAGCTCAAGCGCTTTATCTGCTGACATATCTATGTATCCATCAGCTGTTTCCTGAATTTTCGAACTAAATTCAGATATTGTGGTTCGCAATTTTTCATTAATCTTTTTTGATAAATCTTTTACGATATCGGCGATCTTATTAGAAACATCTTCTTGAAGTTTCCTTATCCTGTCGCCTACCATAATATTTTCCATGTCATTTATTATTCCTGATATATCGTCTCTTATATCATTTGCAACATTAGTTATTTCTTTATCAAAATAGGATTGCATTATATCTCTTACTACACCTTCAGGGCAGCTATTTATGTAGGCTTGGATTTCATTCAAACTCTGTTCCATGATTCCATATGCTTGCTCCTGAGCTGATTTAGTTGCATCTTTACCTTGAAGTAATAATTGATCTAAAGAAGTAACAATGTTATTAGTAAACATATTAAATATCTGACTCACCGCTTCTGTAGCTTTACCTTCCAATGCAATAGTTACATCATTAATTAGGTCATCAGCTTTCACTTGTACCTTTTGTGTACCACTATCTATCAAGTTATTAATAGCACCTTTAAGTTCACCTTTTGCTTCCGTTATCTTTTCTTCCGCTACCTCTTTAAGATAAGTTTCTATTTCATTTGCAGCCCCTCTTGGAGACATAACCCAAGTTTCACTTGTTTTTATAAGCGGTACCTTATACCCTTGATCCATTTTGCCCATATCCATAGCACTTTCCGCTAATGCTAAGCATAGTTGTATAACAACCTGTGTTAACTTATAAGGGATTAAGCCCCCTGACAAAGTTTGAATTGACATAGCTGGTGGTAATGTAAGAGCTTTTATTTCCCCATTGGTTAAGGCAAATCCAGCATTGGCAACAAATCTTATGGCAAATATATGGCTCTTTGCCTTAACAACATTCTTATTTAAAGTGCTTTCGCCGTATATGATATATTCAATTTCTGCCTTATACATGGAATTATTATCGGAATTAATGGGCACTCCTGTTATGGTTTCCAACTTTATTTTGGAAGCGTCAGACTCACCAGAAATATTATTTTCAACTTTATATTCGTTTTCTTGAGTATAATAAGAAAAGTTTCCAAAGGCATAATCTACTACATATAAATTATCCCTTCCTGCTTCCATGGCTTTTTCAAATCCTTGCAAAATTTCTGAAACAACAGATGTCATATTAGTTAACATCTTTGCAAAGCCTTTGCTTTTTTCATCAACTTTTACTCCCTCAACTGATGTTCCACTTGCTGTTTGTCCTTTTGAGGGCAAATTGGCCTTGGTAAAGGAGCTTACCTCATTACTGCTTACTCCGTCTGCTTTAGTAGCTTGTCCCAAGCTCCCTTCTGCTTTTTTTGTTAACTGATCTTTTGCCTCCTTGGCTCCTTGATTTCCTGAAGCTGATTGTCCAAAAGCACTCTGTAAATACCTCCAAAAGCTTCCCTTTAATGCATACAAGTTCTTACTATCAGTTGGTTCAGTATAAGGGTGTTGACATAATAGCAAATCCATAATACTATCCACATACTGTTTGTTGATGCTTGAAGAATCGCTATTAAATTTATTTTTGATTCTTTGTGAATATGTTATTCCATTATTGTCTTTCTGTTCTTCTAAAATATCTATTATAACTTCTAAATTATTTATGTCTTTAATGGCTTTATTATTAAAGCTTCCAAAGCTAACACTTTTGAAAACATTTACCAATTCTTGATAATAAGCCTTATGTGCTTCTATCTGTTTTTTCAACTCATCAACTGAACTAACATCAAAAGCTTTATCGTTATATTCGTATTCTTGTTGCATAGAATCACTAAAACCATCTCCACTGTCATTCCCTTTATAATTATTAATAGCTTGACCTAAAGCAGCATTAGAAGCTTTAACACTTTCTGCAGCTTTTTTTACATCTTCTATGTTCTTAAATATGTCGTCCATTACTTTGATGGTATTTTCTAACCACTTTATATGCCCTTTAAGGTTATTTTGAGTTTTAGCAACCTCACCATTAAGTCTAGCATTCTCATCAAAAAAATACTGTCTAATAGCTTCGGCCTTTTGTGATATTTTATAGGCTGTATCCATTCTATCCATAACTAATCTATAAGTTTCATTATATAGGTCAGGATTATTAAGCTGTGGATTATAAACTTGCCTATACATTACATAATAATCATTTAACATATGTATTTTAGGAATATATTCTTCGTACAATATCATAAACTCTGCTTTTTTCACCAAATTTGTCATATAATCCGAAGAAGAATTTGGATTATATGAACTTAGTTTACCAACTACATTTTGTCCAAAATATGGCTCAACCAATTCATCATTAATTTGATTAATCAATTCCCCTAAGGTTTCAAAATTCTTTAGAGATTCATGTAAAATAGTTGTGCCAGCTCCAACAACTGAATATGGATACTGTCTCGAATTACTATCATACCTAACAAATGGCCCATCTAAAGGTATGTCATTAATTGATACTACTAGATGCTGAAGGGCATTTGAATATGTATTTTTTATTTGTACCTTATAAAAGTTTCTCCACTCAGTAGCATTGTAACCTCTTGGTTCAGATTCTGTACCTTCCTTATCTACAAGCACATCAGTGTCTACTCTATTTATATACTTTTTGAGATTATCATAAAGTTTCTTACATGCCTCATTAAACTCTCCAGCCTTTTCATCCACCTCTACTTTTTTGGCGGTTACATCATTTTGCTTAGAGAATTTCTTAAAGGCAGATATAGAATCCAATATACTCAAGGCAGCATTGGCTGGAGCCCTATATTTTTGAAACTCTACAATCTGATTCTTTAATATATAAGGTTGTGCTAAGTTACTGTTAGGTACTGCCTGAGCTTTAAATTCAGATATTTCCATACTTAATAGATCAGAAGGATTCCCTGAAAAGGCAGCACTTATATCGCTAAGCAAGGGATCAGATTGAAGTTCTTCTGCATTTTTCACTATACCATTTGCAATTAAGGTGTCCTGAAAATACTTTTTCAAGTTTTCTGACAACTGTTCTTCATTTTGGGACATTGCAAATAGTCCATACACGTCTTTTAAAACAGTATCATAATTTGCTAAAGCAGAATTCATTGTTAAGTCACCAGCACTTGATACCATTGACTTACTAAGTTGAACTCTTGAAGCATCAACTATTAAACCAGATAGAGCTATCATTGGTATGAGAATTATAACCAAAAAAATTGATATAGACCCCTGCATTCGCTGCTTAGTCTTTTTTTTCATTAAGAATCACACCTTTACTAACCTACTATTTAACCTTATCCTTAAAATACTTAATTTTCTCAAATAAGCCATTAACTTTACTAGTTATGGCGCCACTTATGTTATCAACTAAAGGCTTAACCAGCTGCAGTGCAAAATCAGCATTTCTTATAAATTCAGCAGGCTGATTAACATACGCCATGCTTTCTGCCTCAATGGTTACAATATCAGGCAATTCAAATGCAGGTAAAACTACCGGTACCTTATAGTTTTGTTTTGCTGACACTGTTACTTTGTTTATAATTCCTGCCTCACTCTTAGCAGTTACTTCGATTGTGTTTTCTCCAAACAAAGTGTTGCTTATTGCAATGTTTCTTACGTATTTTTCAACCTCATCCATGTTTTCACTTTTCCTAAACAAGTATCGGTAAGGATCATTTTTATGA
>JAAZLH010000048.1 GCA_012799415.1 Candidatus Epulonipiscium sp.
ATTGATATTATGATAGCAGACCCTGCTAATTTTCATGCCTATGTCCAACAACAAGCATTTATCCCTTTAACGGAAGTATTTACAGAAGAAGAGCTAAAACCATGGGAAGAATACTGGTTCATGACCAAGGGTGAGACGGATACAGAACCTCAGCTTTATGGTCTTAGTATAGAAGGAAACCAAATCATTGAAAAAGTTCGTTTTATAGATGAACGTCCTATTATCGGGGTTATCTCTAATACAACTCGTATGGATAAATCGAAAGAAACCATTCAGTGGTTTATGGAACAACAATAAAAACAGATATAGAAAGATGATTCTTTCTTTAGAAAGAGCATAGGAGGTGGCTTGCCTCCTATGCTCTTTTGATTTTTCGTTTTTTGTATTGACAAATAGGTCTACAGCATGTAAACTAAATACATGTTAGTCTAATAATTGTAGACCGGAAGGAGTTGTGTAATAATGAAAGAATACAGATTTACAGATATGGAGGCAAAGTTTGCTGATATTATTTGGAAAAAGGAACCCATTCCTTCAGGAGATTTAGTAAAGCTATGTGAAGCGGAGTTGAACTGGAAAAAGTCGACAACTTATACCATGTTAAAACGTATTGAAAATAAAGGAATCTTTAAAAATACAAATGGTGTAGTATCCTCTCTTGTAAAAAGAGAGGAGTTTTATGCTGAGCAAAGTAAGCAGTTTGTAGAAGAAACTTTTGACGGATCGTTGCCAAGGTTTTTAGCTGCATTCACCAGAAGCAAAAAATTAAGTAGTAAGGAGATTGATGAGTTGCAAAGATTAATTGATGAGCATAAGGAGGGGTAGTTGTGGATTCTTTGTTTTTACAAGTCTTAAATATGAGTATTACAGCAAGTTATGTTATTGTGTTTGTTATTATGGCACGACTACTACTAAAAAAAGTGCCTAAGATTTTTTCTTATGCCCTTTGGTTTGTGGTGTTATTTAGGTTGGTATGCCCTTTTTCTTTTGAAAGTGTATTTAGTCTTCTGCCAGCAGCCGCAGAAACTATTCCACAGGATATTATGTATTCCCAGACTCCGCAAATTCATAGTGGCATCCCAATCATTGACCAAGGGATAAATAGGGTAATGCCCTCTCCAGCAGTAGGAGCCAGCGTAAATCCCATGCAGATATGGATTGCTTTAGGTGAACTAGTATGGTTAGCAGGGATGGCAGTATTATTTTTATATAGCGTTTTTACAACGGTAAAACTATATAGAAAATTGAGATCAGCAACATCCCTCTCAGGGAATATATATGAATTAAATGATATTAAAACCCCATTTGTTTTTGGTATTAAGAAACCTAATATTTATCTTCCTGTGGGGCTTTCAGAATATGAAAAAGCGTATATTATTAAACATGAACAAATTCATATTAAAAGATTTGATCATATTGTGAAGCTATTTGCTTTTTTGGTGGTATGTATTCACTGGTTTAATCCCTTGGTTTGGATTGCTTTCTATCTTATGACCCAAGATATGGAGTTGTCTTGTGATGAAAGTGTGATTAAAGAGATGGGGAGTGATATAAAAAAGGATTATTCAACCTCTCTTTTATCTCTGTCAACAGGGAGAAAAATGATCGGAGGTTGTCCGATAACTTTCAGCCAGAACAATACAAAAGGGCGGATTATGAATATACTAAATTATAAGAAACCAGCTTTTTGGGCTGTTTTGCTAGCCATTATGGCAGTACTCATTACTGGTATTGGTCTTATGAGTAATCCTAAAGTCAAGCAATTAACAGTAGAAGATTATGCAGAACAGTTTATTAAAGACAAGATAGCAGTTTATGGAGAACTGGAATGGTCCCAAGATTTTAAGATTGTTGATAGCAAGATTACAAATTTGGAAAAGGTAGCACATTCTTCAAGTTTGGATTCATCCCCTGTAGAAGGGTGGCAAATAGAATATCGTCTAAAACCAGATGATATTAGCAAGGTGATGTTCGTTGGCGGTATGAATGAAGAGGACGGGTGGATTACGGAAGATAGTAGTGGAGGAAAGCCCATACTGGTTTTTTCTTATGAAGACTCTAAACCAAAGTACTTAGGATATACATGGAGTGGGGATGCTGATTTTTCGACCTTAGCAGGGCAGGAGACAGCTCTTCGTATATTTCTTGAAGGTATGGATTTATTGCCCCATGAAACCTACCCAGGAAATCATATCCTAGTAAAGTTCCCTTTATCTTCAGGTGATACTAGCCAGCTGTTTTTATCTCAGCCTGTTGTCCAAGGGAATAGAGGAATCTGGTGTGTAGAGCGTTGGAAAGATACCAATGGTAATGAATATCATAGCACTCCACAGACGGATCTGATACCAATAGAATATTACAGAGATTTGCAAAAACAAGTGGATGAGGGGCATCGTCCAGGCCTTCTAGACCCTGTGCAGGTAGCTTTCCATTATATTCATGATGACATTGGTCAAAGAGTTTCAATGGAAGAACTGAAGATTAAAAGTCCAGCTACAGTAGAAGATTTTGCTATTGTACCGGAAAGTTATTTTATAGGATATATTTCTGGATTTACCGTGGATAACTCTTCCTTTCATTTAGATCCAGTTGAATTTCTTACAGAAAAAGATAGAGACAGGATAAAAGAGCTAAAGATAGAACCAGCTGATATGCCAAGTGGATATTATATTTATAATCCTGAGACCTATCCCACGTATTGTGCTGTGACAGATGAAACAGAATATTATATCTTAAACGTAGGGGGAACAAGCAGCCATAAATTGGTTAGCAAGGAAGAATGTATTGAGTATTTTAATCAGTGGCCAGAGTATGTGCCCCTTTGTGAGATCATTACAAGAGGCGGATATGTGATTAGTATGAGAGAAGTATTGGTGCCATAAAGATAACTGCTTATTAATAAGCAGTCCTAGAGTTGAGACAAGAGACATTTTGGGAAGAAAACTAAAATGTCTTTTGTCTATAGTCTGAGTTAGCCCTATGGGGTGATTTTTGATTTTTTATCACCATATAGCCAACGAAAGTCTTTACTTTTCATGTTAGGTTCACATTATGAGCAAAATAAGGTACTATATATATGTAAGTGATAAAACTAAACAAAAGAAAAGAGGGGGATATATGAGTAAACAAGAGTTGTTTTCATCTGCAAATTCACCAGAAGCTTTAGGCATTCCTTCTTCTGCTGTTTTAAATTTTATTGAAAGAATAAATAAAGAACAAATATGTATGCATGGCTTTTTATTGTTACGAGAAGGGCAAATAGTAGCTGAGGGGTATTGGGACCCTTATTCAGAGGGCAGTATGCACCGTATGTATTCTATTAGCAAAAGCTTTGTCTCACTAGCAATAGGACTAATGGTTGATGAAGGGAAGATAAACCTTGATGATCAAGTTATTAAATTCTTTGAAGATAAGGTACCCCAAGATATACATCCCTATTTAGTACAATCAACCATAAGGGACCTCTTAATGATGTCAACCCCCCATACAAATACTACCTACACAAAAGACGATAGTGATTGGGCTGCTACATTCTTCAACAAAAAGCCTTCACATCCACCAGGGACTATCTTTTCATATGATACATCTGCTACGGTTATCCTGAATACTATTGTAGAGAGAGTAAGTGGCATGCCTTTCCTAGAATATATGAGGGAAAGGTTGCTGGATCCCATCGGTTTCTCTAAAGACAGCTGGTGTATAAAGACGCCAGAAGGAACATCTTGGGGAGGATCTGGGGTTTTATGTACATTACGAGACATGGCAAGACTAGCCTATGTTACAATGAACAATGGGTGCTGGGATGACACTCAGCTCATATCACAAGAATATATAAAGGCAGCTACATCGAAGCAGATTGATAATTCTTTAATTGGTGAGTCTGGATATGGATATCAAATATGGATAGAAGAAAATGGAGGATTTTCATTTAGGGGTATGGGATCACAATTTGCATTTTGTTTCCCGGAAAAGGATTTTGTATTTGCTTGTATATCTGATACACAGGGATCAAGCCTTGGGGATAAAAGCGTTAAAGATGCCTTTTACCAAGAGATATTTAGTAAACTCTCCGACTCACCATTGCCTAATGATGTTGAAACAAATGCAATGCTAAATGAAAAAATCAAAAACTTGAGGATTTTACCCCAACGAGGAGAACTTACCTCTTCATATGAACAGAAAGTGAATGAACAATGGTATGTTCTAAATGAAAATCCAATGGGGATACGGAGAATGCGTCTAATTTTTGAACAAGATGAATGTATATGGGAATATGAAAATGCATCAGGTCACCATAGGCTTAAAGTTGGCATGGGGAAAAAAACTCCTCAGGTTTTTCCTGATGAAGGTTATTTCGGGGAGAAAATTGGCACACCCTCAGGAAGAGGGTATGATTGTTTAGCTTCTGCAGCATGGGTTGAGGATCATAAGCTGGATATGCTGGTATATATTACTGATCATTATTTGGGGACATTAAAAATCTCATTTTCCTTTAAGCAAAATGAAATATCTATTTGCATGAAAAAAGGGGCCGAGTGGTTTTTAGAAGAATATATGGGTTTTGCAGGAGGGATATCAGCCTTATCTATGGAATCTTAATAGAGCGACAAGAGATATGAACATAAATGAAATGAAGCCTAGCCTTTAATAAAGCTAGGTTTTATTTTTATAAGTCTTAGAGGGAGGAGCAGTTAATGTCAACAACAATTTTGAAAATAATAGCTGTAATATCTATGCTAATAGACCATATAGGATTCTTTTTTCCAAGTATGCCAATTGTATTTCGGTGGATAGGTAGAATAGCGCTACCTATATTTATATTTTGTTTAGTATGGGGTTTTGAATATACAAGTGATATAAAAAAGTATATTTCCCGCATGTATATATCCAGTGTTTTGATGGGGATTTTAAATTATCTTCTTGGTAGTTTGCCCTTAAAAAACTCACGATTTATGGATATGAATATCTTTCGTGTTTTATTTATAATCCTAGTTGTAGTGTGGTTATACGATAACTGGGTTAAACATCACCCTAAACGTTATGTATATATATCAGTGTTTTTAGCATGGCAAATTATATCTGCGGCAGTGTTATTACTAGCTTTCTGGTTAGATATGGGATCAGACCTTATCATTGAGCAGGTTCTTTCAGCATTGCTTGGCAGTATATATCTTTTGGAAGGCGGGATATTATATGTAATATTTGGTCTTAGCCTATACATTACTAAAGAAAATAAGTTGTATTTATCCATTACTACGTTTGTATTTTCCATCCTTTATACCCTGCTATTTTATTTAAATATCCTGCCAAGGGCATTGGGGAAACTAGGAAGAATGGGATTTAGGGATTTGAGTGAGCTATTGGAAATTCCAATTTGGTTTTTATTTAATTATATGCCATTGGGAATAAAGGATTATTCTTTAATTCACGATATATATTTTTGGGGTATGATATTTGCATTACCTTTTATGGTTTTATATAATGGTGAAAAAGGGAAAGGCTATAAATGTTTTTTCTACGTGTTCTACCCGTTGCACATAGTAGTTCTTTATATCATAAGTAATTTGAATATATTTGCATAAATCCATAATGGCCCATCTAAATTAAATAGGGATAAACTTCTTCTTTGCAGATCGTGTAAAGAATTTCTTTAGTCCTATAGTTAACAAAGATGGGAATCTTCTAGTATTTTAAATCTAAGGACTAGTGGTATATTTTATCGCGTGTCCCTACTTGTATCTTTAAGAATAATGATTTAAAGAAAGATAGAAGTTTCCTGCCAAGATCTAATAGATGATTTTATAAAAACACTAGACAGGGTAACAATAATTTTAACAGATTTACATCAGTATATTTGGGAAAAGCAAAAGGCATAGGATCATACCTATGCCTTTTGTTTATTCAATTACTTTTCTTTTGTAATTAATAATAGAGAAAAGAACCATTAGTATTACACTGACAGCTAAAAAGCTAATGGCTTGAACAATACCAAGGGAGTCAGCGATCCAGCCTACAATTTGGGGTGTTATGATTCCACCAATAGCAGCTATGGCAAGTAGTAAAGCCATACCAGACGCAGAACCCTTAATTAAAGAGCCAGCATTGGCAATACTGGTTGGGTAGATCCCAGCTAAAAAGAAACCAAAAGCAACGATAGCTATCGTAATCCATACAATATTTGTCGTAGAGATTAAAAGGAAGAATGCCAATGCACTGCCAATACAATTAACCAATACCAATAGTTTTTTTGATACCTTTGTAGAAAGATATCCGGTAGTGAGTCGGCCAATCATAATTACCAGCCAAGTAATAGAAACTAAATTTGTTGCAAAAGCTTCACTCATGACGCCTATGTTTTGAAGGTAAGTAACAAACCAACCATTAATACAGTTTTCTACCCCAATATAGAAGAATAAAATAAGACCGATACAATAGAAATCAAAGCTCTTCAAAAATTTAGAAGCAGGTGCTTGAGAAGGAGCCCCTTTCTTTTGACTCGGTTTTTGATCCTCTAAAGTCATAGTAAAATAGGTAATAAAAGAAGTCCAGCATAAGAAAATGACTACGTATAATACTTGTTTCCATGTGAAATTCCATCCTATCATGGTGGAGGTCATAAAGGGAGCCAAAAAAGCACCTAGTGCAAAAAAGGTATGCAATAAATTCAGTGCAAGAGGTTTTCCATCACTATAATCATTAATAACTGCATTATTAAAATTACTGATAGAACCACGTCCAATTCCAATAAAAAGGAAGGTAATATATAAAATGCTAGTCGGAGGTAAAAAAGTAACGATGGTTAAGCCAATAGGAACTAGGGCTGACAGCGTAATAATTGTCTTTTTTCTTCCTATTTTAGAAGCCAAGAAGGGACTAAAAAAACTTGCAAGCAGATTCCCAATAGCAAAAGCAGACAAAAGTCCACCGGCTACAGAGTAATTCATATTAGCCTCTTTAATTAGATAAGGTAAAATGGCCCCAATAATGAGTACAGCCATCCCGCTGATGAAAAAAGTATAGAAACAGCGGGAAAATAATAAGTTACGTTGTTTTGTGTTCATATTGTATTTATTCCTTTCATTTTTTCGCTATCCATTATCATAACATAAAAAACAGGAAAGGGACAGTGCTAGTCTATCTAAAAAGAGTAGAAGATTCTTTAAAAATCAGTATGTTATGAACAAAGATAATAATAAAGTTGATAGAATGAGAAAAAACAGAATGATATTACGAAAAATAAAATAAATGTTCGGGTTTTTCATTGACAATCTAGAATAAGAAAGATAAAATAAGTATAAAAGTGAAATAAAGAAAATAAAGATGACGAGAATCCGAACATTAGGGGTGTTGCTATGAAGATTGGAATAATTGGTGGAGGGCAACTGGGGAAAATGATGATTGCTGAAGCACAAAAAATGGGCTTTGCTGTAGGGATTTTAGATCCTACGGAATATTGTCCAGCCCATAGTATGGTAAGTGATCATATTGTTGCAGATTTTGATGACCAAGAAGCTATCCGGAAATTGGCGGAGCAATC
>JAAZLH010000341.1 GCA_012799415.1 Candidatus Epulonipiscium sp.
ATCGTAATTGGGATGATATTGTCTATGTACACTTTTAAGTATTGAGGTTCAATCTTTCCATCAAACCGTAAGTATAAGGCTAAGTAAAAGGCGGCATTAATGGCGATAATATCTACCATATATAATAAAGCGGTTTTTGCCCTTTGTTTCATTTGAACGTCTCCCTTTAGGTACTTTCTTAAGTATAGAAATATTTACTATTTATTTTACCATATATTTCTTCAAAAGCCAACAAAGAATGCAGTATTATGATAGTTCTTGGGATGATTATAAGCAAAAAACCCCTTTATACATAGGAGCATGCCTTGTATAAAGGGGTCTTTATCATGGTTTTTATTTTTTATCACTCTTCTATTACTTCTTTCAGTTGGTCTACTAAAGCATATAATCCTCCTAGAACTTGATTCACATGATCAAGCAATTGTACGGTGGCTTCGCTTTCTTTTAACCCATCTGCGGCAGAAGAAGCAACTTCTTCGCTATAAGCTGAAAGGTGGTGAATGTTATCTACTAATGTATTATTGGCGTCAGTCATGCTTTTTATATTATCAAAGACATTCAAAGATTTTGTTTTTAAGGCTTCTGACTCTTTTTTGAGCATTAAAAACCCATCATTTACAGACTTAATAATCTTATTTTGTTCGTTAATTGAATCTGTAGATCTCGTTAAGTAAGACTGAGTAATGTCTGAGTTTCCGATTAATCTTTCTAATAATGAAGCAATTTGGGAAGTTGCCTCTTGAGTTTGCTCTGATAAACTACTTATTTCTTGTGCAACCACTGCAAATCCTTTGCCTGCCTCCCCTGCTCTAGCTGCTTCTATGGAGGCATTTAAAGCTAGCAGTTTCGTTTGGTTTTGAATATCTGAAATTGTATTTGTAATTTCGCTAACACTATAAATTTGATTTACAAGTTCATTTGTAGAGTTAACAGTTGCAGCGTTGGCTTCTTCTACAACAACAGATTGGCTTTGCAATGTATTAAGCATTTGGATTCCTGATTCTATTTTATCTTCTACATTGCCAACGATATCTGTCATGAGATTCATATTTTCTTCTGTGCTTTCCATATTGTTTTGAATATGATTGCTCATTTCCATTTGGGCTTGAATAGATTCAGCCGTACTTTCCGTACTTTCTGCAATATTATTGATGACAAAATGTGCTCCTGAAATAGCATGATTTAGTTGAGCAAGCATATCTTTGGCTGTATTAAATTTTTCTATAATATCTTCTGCTGTATGGGTAATGGTGTTTGCAATTTCTAATTGAAAATCAGCTCTTTTTTGAATTTCATCTGCATTTTCTTGTATGAACTTTTTAAGTAGGCTCGTTGCCATAATAGAAGCTGAAGCTACCAGAATGATAGATATAATTTGTATCATAGATTGGCTAATTAGAAGAGAATCCTTCTCCTCAATTTGGAATTTTTGAATAACTTTAATAACATTTACAATGATGATGACGATATTTCCCCCAAGAGTTAGCCTATGATTTAAATATAATACAGTAACCAACATAATTGGCATAGCATATATAAAAACTAGAGAAGCACTTCCTAAAAGCATCATAAGGCTGTAAGCAACTGCAAATCCAATCAATAAGACTCGCCTAACATGGTCTGAATTTCTAAAGGAAAAATACATAAAAAATCCTAAAATACATGGGATAATCACCCCTAGTATTTGTATGATAATAACTGGCTGCATTCCCTCTACACTAGCTTGCACTAATAACCCCACAGTAGAAAAAGCATAGAGTATTGTTAATACTACTAGTACAACTTTATGTATTCTTATTTCTTGTGCTTTCGACAAGGTAAATCCCCCCTATTCCTTACTTTAACTTATGTTATCACATTATAGGGGAAAAAACCACTAATTCTATGTCCATCCTAACGCCGCTCCTAAATATACTTTCATTAATTTAAACATAGCTCTGTTATCGCTTCAACAAAATATATAAAACTGACAGAAAATTGAGTAAATTGTTAAGTTAAGAGCCTGGTTCCGTATCGGCATCCGATTACCTATGCTCTTTTTCTCTGGAGAACTTCACCTATAGCACTCATAGTTCCTTCAATATGAGCAACTCTATGTGTTAAATTATCTAACTCTGCTTTTCTTGTAGTATTGCTATGTTCTATAGCTTTGACTACTTGGAAGATTTCATCTTGTCTTCGTTTTAAACCTCTTAGCTCTTTTTCTAAGTTTGCTTGCCCTGTTTCTAGGTTCGCTTGTCTTTTTTCTAAGTTCACCTGCCCTTTTTCTAAGTTCGCCTGCCCTTTTTCTAAGTTCGCCTGTCCTGTTT
This sequence comes from Candidatus Epulonipiscium sp., assembly GCA_012799415.1. Classification (GTDB taxonomy): domain Bacteria; phylum Bacillota; class Clostridia; order Lachnospirales; family JAAYNZ01; genus JAAZLH01. The sequence continues at coordinate 2,310 of JAAZLH010000341.1, forward strand.
CTAGGTTTGCTTGTCCTTTTTCTAAGCTCGCCTGCCCTTTTTCTAAATTTGACAATTTATTTAAAATCAAATCTAATACCTGTTTAATTTCATTATCCACTATGTCACCACCTTGACACCTATATTTTCTTCTATTATATCATTTATTGAGAATAAATAAAAGTCTAACATATCTTTGATATTTAACCAATGATTAGTCATTTCAAAGTAAATAAGCGTAAAATAAACTAGGACATATGGTTATCCTAAACTTATAATTGGTCTTTCTATATAGCGTACTGATTTTTCATACAAAGGGAGAGGTTGTAAAACAAATATATGAAACTAACAGAATGCTGGGCAAGTTGTTAAGTTAAAAGCCTGGCACCGTTATTGATTTTTCTTTGTTTCTTTGTTATAATGTTTTCAAAGATATAAGTATTATTTGTTTTTTATGCATATACTATTAAGGAGGGAGTATCAGTGCCTACAACAGCTAGGAAAGGGGATTTTATGGATCGTAAAATAATTAGCGTGTGAACCTCACATGACTAAAGTCACGTGCTTCTGCATTACTGCATCATTTTCCTGCTTCTTCGACCTCGTAACCTACTATCTCCACAGGCGTTAATTCGGATAGTCCCTACCCTACATTTTTACATC
>JAAZLH010000342.1 GCA_012799415.1 Candidatus Epulonipiscium sp.
AACACGCGTGCTAAACTTATGAAAACCATAACTATAGCTATTGTACCAAACTGCTCAGGCATAAGTAGTCTAGCTAAAACAATTTGAACTATAAATTGTATGCCTTGGGTTCCACTGCGCTCCATGAACTTCCAAAAAAGGGATGAGAGAACTTTTGTTTTAATTGATTTTTTGCTCATATGTTCTTCCTTCTAAATTGATAGTTTTTAGTTGAATCTATCCATTAATAATATCTTTGTTTTTTTGTACAACGTAAACAGATATATAAATTTACATTTTAAATATACACTTATTCTCGTTTTTATTGTTTGACTTCTGTGAAAGCCATACATTTTAGGGGTGTTTTTTATCGATTGATAATCTCCTTTGATGACTAAGTTACCATACAACAACTTGTTAATTGCTTTCTCTATTATATCCTTGTGCCTATTACTTGAGTATTCGTTGGCAGATTTTAGCATTTCGACTATATTATTTCTACATTTTATAATATCATTTACATCTTTTCTCCTGTTTCTATCAGTCCATGAGCCTGGTACACAAACTCTGTATATTGACATTATCCTATTCACGTACCTTATTTTCCCATTTAGTGCAAGGTATACTGCTAATGGATAATCCCCAACACCAGGTGATTTTGAAAAAAATTCCGGACGTTCATTTATAAGGTACTCTGATTTATACACCACTGAACTAAAATGAAAAAATCCATTACCTGTCCTTAAAATAATATCTTCCGTTTTTAGATCAGAATCTTTTTCTAACGTAATAAACGTACCAATACTATTATCCTTTTTATTTATCTTTAATGTGTCATGTACACAAGCTACATATTCGGGATGATTCTCCAAAAAACTTACTAATATCTGAAGTTTGTTAATATCATTCCAATAATCATCGCCTTCACAAGCAGCGATGTATTTGCCCTTTATATGTGGATTAATAAAAGTCCTAACTATATTAATTCCTTTTGAATATTGGTTTTCGGTTTGTAGTATTGGTTTTATAATGTCAGGATATCTTGTTGCATATTCTTGAATAATCACTGGAGTATTATCTGATGAAGCATCGTCATGAACAAATACTTCAAACGGAAAGTTTGTTTTCTGGTTTACAAAACCATCCAAAGTATCTCTAATATAATTTTCATGATTATATGTTAAGCAATATACACTAACTAATGGGTTGTTCGGCATATAATTATACCCTTCCTTTGCTATATATTTTCTTTTTAATTTTTAAATATATTATTTACCTCTTTATAACCATCTATGGTTCCAATGTCATATCGATCTCCTTGAAAATGATATGCATAAATGTCTCTTCTTAAAATTATCCATGTATTAGATTTCCTGGTGCATCAGGATTGTTGCCTCATCTAGAAACTTCTTTATCAATGGAAACCTTTCTTACATGTATGTATAAAGCAATTAGATAAAAATCAAACAGATTGTCTCTTGCAAGTGCCATTATATTATCATTTCTTCTAGCCCTCTCTGCGACATATTTAATATCTATCACAGCTTCTATACGATTTTCATTAAATTATTGGCTAGAATTTCAATCACCTTCCAAATATTGTGTTATATGGAAAGACTTCACCAGTATTATTTACAATCACAAATTGAACAAAATAATATAATAGAAAATAGATTACATAATACAGTTCTATAACCCTTCTGTTGTTTTTTATATATAAAGAATTAACCAATATTGGAGGCAATATATAATAAAACATCCTCGTATAAAGTGCAATTCTGCCGCCCCAATTAGCAATATACCCAACTACACTAAATGGAATGTTCAACAATAACAAATAAATAAAAGGCTCAAATAACCGGTTTTTCGTTAATATTTGTTTTCTA
>JAAZLH010000049.1 GCA_012799415.1 Candidatus Epulonipiscium sp.
AATAGCCTATGTGTTCTAACTACTAGACTTCCGAATACTAGAGAAGAAGACAGATTTATATTCGGCGTATTTCTTGTAGATGAAAATTATGAAGGGGATAACTATGAAGAAGGCTATGTCTCCACTAAATCCAAATACAAGATTAAGCTATCACCAAAGGAAGCAGAAGAAATGCTATTTTGGTCTTATCATGCAAATGAAAATCAACCTGAAGTGGCTAGGTGGAGTTCAGGCTTACATAGGTATTTTAATGATGAACAGGCGATTCAAATACTAAGAGACCTAGCTTTAATAAAAAAAGATACAGAAGATAAGGAATTAGCAGAAGAATTTTTACAATACTTTGCTCAGATAAATGCTATAGATATTGATTCTGTAACAGAAAAGAATGGGGCTTTGATAAGAAATGGCATATAATTTGGAAGTTTTATTAGATGAAGTAATTAAAGAATATGGATATAACAAAGGATATATAAAACCTAATATTAGATGGTCAAACTTTAACCGTTTATATTCTTTTGGTGAATATAGATACTGGGATAATACAATAGAGATTAGCCCCTTTCTTAATGATAAGAGGATAGATGTAGAGACTTTAAAATCTGTAATATACCACGAATATATACACCAAGAATATAGTGAACATAATAAGGATTTTAACAAGAGGGAAGGTTTATTTCCTAATGTAAGAAAACATAATAAAATATTGGAAGATTTTTTTGATGAGATAGAAGAACTACCTCCTAGAGAGGTAAGGTTAACAATAGAATATAAAGAGAATTTAACTTTTTGTATATTAAATGGAGTAAAGATAGAAGAGTATTTATTAGCATTCTATGCTTGTAATGGCAATTATTATATAGATTTAGGAAAAAATATAAAGTTGCCCTTTAGTAATAGTTCAGGAACATCTCATGATGTAATATGGCTAGTAGAGGGCGATGATTTATATTATCTGGCGGGCATTTCTAAAGATGTTAAGTTTTCAAATGCTAGGAAGGCTGCGTCATTAAAACCGTTTTATTCAGATAAGTTTTCATATCAAGCTATAGCATCTATAGAAAGTACATCCTTATTTATGGATATAGGATGTACTATTCCCTATAATCTCTTACCAGGACAGAAGGATTTAGGAATATTTTTATTGAAAGATATTAAGGACTTTTCAGCTAAGGATGTAATAAATTATATTAATTCCTATGACTTTGACTTACATGATGTTGGATTTTCAAAGAAAGCATTATATGATATAGCACCTTTAATTGAAGAAGATTACAAAAAACTTATTAAACTTGCCTATAAAGAAAAAGACTCAATGAGAGCAATATGGATAGCAAATAAAGCTAAACTAGAGAAAGAATGTTTTGAGACAAAATTTTGTTTGGCAGATTGTTTGCTGGAAGGATTATTGTTTGAGGCGGCACTTGAAGAATATATTGATTTACAAAATATAGATCATGAAAATGAAGAAATAAATCAAAGGATTATAGATATAAAAAATATTATCACAGGGCTAAAATAATACATTATAAATTACTTTGAAACACTGATAAATAAAAGCTTAAGTCAAAGCTAGAAAGGGGTTTATAAATGGCTATAAATTACAAGATATGTCCCTATTGTAATTCGAAAGATGTTGTAAAAATACTATATGGCTACCCTAGTGGAGATATGATTATGTCTGAAGCAACAGGCAAGGTCAAGCTGGGAGGATGCCTTATTAATATAGAATATAGCCCAGACTACCATTGCAATAACTGTGAAAATCAATGGGATAAAGAAGAAGCTATTTATTATGCCTATGAAAAAATTAAAAAGATAAAGGTTTCTATTGGGGGCTATCATCAGGGGCATGAAAGTTTGTCCATAGATCTTAAGACAGGAGAAATGACATATAGCCATTCTATAGATGAAGAAGATAATCTATCTATAAGCTTATATCCAGATGTTTTAGAAGACTTTAAGGATAAGCTTATAGGGACAAATATTCTCAACTGGAAAAGAAACTATGATGATAATGAGATTTTAGATGGCACACAGTGGGAAGTAGAGTTAGTAAGGGCTAAAAGAAATATAAAAAGATCTGGGAGTAACCATTATCCCAAAGAATGGGAAGAATTTTGCAAGCTAATATCAGAGATAAGTGGTAGGGATTTCCGATAAAATTGGAGGTTAACTTGGTGAAAATAGGATTAATATCATGTTCTAAAGCAAAAAAGGATTATTTTTGTGAAGTGGAAGAAATGTATTCTGAAAGCAATAGTTTTAGACTTTCCCTCGAATATGCAAAGAAGATTTGTGATGAGGTTTTTATACTATCTGCTAGACATGGCTTGTTAGATCTAGAAGATAGAATTCATCCATATGATGAATCCTTAGTAGATAAGCCTGTAGCTGAAAGAAGAAAGTGGTCACAAGAAGTAATTTCTAGATTGAAAAGTAGGACAGATTTAGAAAGAGATGAGTTTATAATTCTTGCAGGTCAAAAATATTATGAATACTTGCTAGAGCATTTAAAAAAATACAAGCTACCCTTAGAGGGGTTAACCATGTTTAAAAGAGTCCCCAAACTAAAAGAATTGATAGAAGAAGTGGATGAAAGAGCAACCATAATACATAATATGGCTAGGAAAATGCCTCGTTATTCTTGGGACAAGATAGATGATATAGGTTTTAAAAATGGAATATATCTGATTTTTGAGTCAGGAGAATCTGCCTATGGCATGGATAGGATTGTAAGAGTAGGAACTCATAGGGCAGAGGGTAGGTTAAAGGCAAGACTTAAAGATCATTATCTTAGGAAAAACAAGGATGGAAGTATTTTTAGAAAAAACATAGGTTTAGCCCTATTAAATAAAGACCAAGATGAATATTTAGATATATGGCGTCTAAATACATCAAATTCTAAGATAAAAGAAGAAAATAAGGATAGGTTAAACCCAGGCTATGAGAAGGAAATAGAGGAAAGGGTGTCCCAGTATTTAAAAGAAAATACTGGCTTTACTTGTATAGAGGTAAAGGATAAGGAGGAAAGACTTAGGATAGAGGAAGGACTCATAGCAATACTTAAC
>JAAZLH010000343.1 GCA_012799415.1 Candidatus Epulonipiscium sp.
AAATATAGTGGATTTGCTTTTGGAATGGGCCTTGAAAGAATTACATTACAACGTTATGATATTGAAGATTTACGCTTATTTTACGAAAATGATGTTCGCTTCCTAAAACAATTTTAATTGATGTAAGATGAATATCTTACATCAATTAATGAGAGCGTAGCGAAGCAGAGGTCGAATAACCTTAACCTATGTAAGATGAATATCTTACATCAGTTAATGAGATCATAACCATATTTTGAAGATAGTATAGAAAGGAGATTATATATATGAATATATCTATGTCTTGGCTAAAGCAATATGTAGACATTGAATGTGATATTAAAAGCTATGTAGAAGCTATGTCTTTATCAGGATCCAATGTAGAAACTTATGAAGAATTAGGGAAAGAGATTAATAATGTAGTTGTAGGGAAAATTTTATCTATTGATCCTCATCCAGATGCAGATAAATTAGTAGTAACACAAATTGATGTTGGGACAGAAACAATACAAATCGTTACAGGAGCAACTAATATTGCTGTAGGTGATTTTGTACCGGTGGCACTTCATGGTTCCACATTAGCAGGAGGATTAAAAATTAAAAAGGGGAAGTTACGGGGAGTTGTATCGAATGGAATGCTTTGTTCTTTAGATGAGTTAGGATTTGACCCTGCAGATTTCCCGGAAGCACCAGAAGATGGAATTTACATTTTTCAGCAAGAACTACCTTTAGGAGCTGATATTAAACCATATCTTGGTATAGACGATATAGTAGTAGAATATGAAATTACATCCAATCGTCCAGATTGCTTTAGTGTTCTTGGTATTGCTAGGGAAGCAGCAGCTACTTTCAGAAAACCATTTTTGTATCCAGAAGTTCAAGTGAAAGAAAATGATGAACAAGTAGAAAATTATGCAAAAGTAACCATAGAAAATTCAGAACTCTGTCCAAGGTATACAGCACGAGTGGTTAAAAACGTAAAAGTTGGACCTTCCCCTGCTTGGATGCAGCAGCGTTTACGATCAGCAGGTATGAGACCTATTAACAATATTGTGGATATTACCAATTATGTTATGTTAGAGATGGGGCAACCTCTACATGCTTTTGATCTGAGTCAGTTGGCTGGAAATCAAATTATTGTTCGTAATGCTAAAGAAGGAGAAACTTTTGTTACGTTAGATGAAGTAGAGCGAAAGCTAGATTCATCTATGCTTCTCATTGCAGATGGTGAAAAAGCAGTAGCTATTGCAGGTGTTATGGGAGGAGAAAATTCTAAAGTAACAGAAAGTACCCAAGCTTTATTGTTAGAATCAGCCAATTTTAATGGAACCAATATACGTTTAACATCAAAAAAGCTAGGTTTACGTACAGATGCTTCAAGCAAATTTGAAAAAGGTTTAGATTCAGAACTTTGTGTAGAAGTTATTAATCGGGCGGCTCAGCTTATTGTAGAATTAGGAGATGGAGAAGTCGTTGGTGGAGTGATAGATGTCTATCCTAAAACAAAGGCACCCATTGAAATTTCTTACGAACCAAAAAGAATTAACGCTTTATTAGGCACCCAGATTAGCCACGAAGAAATGATAGATATTTTAGAGAGACTAGAGTGCCAAGTTGATTCTGATAAAAAAGTTGTTGTACCACCTAGTTTTAGACCTGATTTATTAATAGAAGCAGATCTTATTGAAGAAATTGCAAGACTTTATGGATATGATAAAATTCCAACGACCTTAGCTAGTGGCACACCTACAGTTGGAAAACAAACTCATAAACAGCAGATTGAAGATAGAACCCGCACTTTAATGGAAGCTCAAGGATTTCACGAGTCCATGTCCTATTCTTTCGAAAGCCCGAAAGTTTTTGATATGCTTCTACTTCCAGAAAATCATCCTTTGCGACAAGGGATTCGAATTGCTAATCCTTTAGGTGAAGATTTTAGTGTGATGCGAACCACGCCTTTACATGGAATGCTCCAATCTTTATCTATTAACTACAATAAAAGAAATGAAGATGTCCGCCTTTATGAATTGGCTACCGTATATCTTCCAAAAAGTTTACCTTTAGAAGAATTGCCCGAAGAGAGAATACAGCTCACCTTTGGAATGTATGGAAAATCAGACTTTTATGATGCAAAAGGTGTAGTAGAGACATTCTTTGAGCAATTAGCTTTAACATCTCATATAGAATACGCAGTACAAACAAATTTACCTTGGATGCATCCAGGCCGATGTGCTGCTATTCTCTTAGAAGGAAAAGAAATTGGTTATGTAGGAGAAATTCATCCAAAAGTAAGAGAATTGCATGATATTGATACTCGTGTTTATATGGGGGTTGTAGATTTACCTGCTGTCATTGAAAAAGTAAGCACCAAACGTACTTATGTTTCTTTGCCAAGATATCCAGCTATGATACGAGATTTAGCGCTATTGGTAAAAGAAGAAGTATTAGTACGTATGATTGAGAAAATCATAGAAAAACATGGTGGAAATTTACTAGAAAGCTATGAACTTTTTGATGTTTATCAAGGACAGCAAATTGAAAAAGGGTACAAATCCGTTGCTTATTCTTTTGTATTTAGGGATAGAGAACGTACTTTAACAGAAGAAGAAGTAAATCAAGTGATGACAAAAATACTAAAAGCCTTAGAAACAGAGTTAGAAGCTACAAGAAGAGAAATATAACTCAAATATATAGTTTGCATCTTAGTTTACTTTGGATATTTAAATATGGATATATAAAATACGCATAGTGATGAGAAGGCTCATCCTATGCGTGTTTTTATTTTGGAACAAAAAGTTTATCTTGTTTACAAGTGCCTCAATTCTCTTAGTTTACTTGAATAAGATAAGTTTTTCACTTTTCTTGTATAGACCTATAATAAAAGGCATAGATTATACTTGTCAAAAAAGAAAAGATATGATATCATATAAGTGAAACAAAAGTTTCACGTACATGACATTTTTACCTTCAGGTATCTATGAGTACGAGATGGATAGCGAGGAGGAAATCATGTGGCAACGATTGAAGATGTAGTAAAAAAATCGGGAGTCTCACGCAGTACAGTATTCCGATTTTTAAATGGAAGTAATGTACGAGCTGATGCTAAAAAAGCCATTATCCAAGCTATGCAAGACTTAAATTATAAGACGGATCACATCTACAAACATCATAATATTAGTATAGATGTGAGTATAGCACGGAATTTCGAAGGATTTCAAGGATTCGCCGAAATTGTGCAAGGCATTACTCGTCAGGCAGATGAACGAGGGATACATGTCAATTTAGTGAGACATACAGGAGAACAAATTACACATAATTATGAACGATGGAATGCTGAGCAAGATCTAAAAGGTGTCATTGTAATAGGTAAGAATAAAGAAGATGAAACCTTAGAAAAAGAAATGCTGAAAAATAAAAATATCCCCCATATTTTTGTCAACCGGGTTTTTGAAGAGGAAAAGATTAGTTACGTATCTGTAGATTTAAAACAAGCAGCTTGTGACATTGTTGACTATCTTATTCAAAAAGGGCATCGAAAGATTGCTGTTATCGGGAAACCAGACCAACTAAAGGTAGACGAAGATAAAATGAATGGATATCGAAAAGCATTTAAGAAACATGGGCTTCCAGTAGATGAAAAGTATATTTGTTCTGTCCAAAGTTCAAAGGAATGGGAAGAAAAAACACATGCTATTCTTTCAAGTAAAGAAATACCAACAGCTTATTTTGGCATTTGTGACTCGCACGCTATTAAATTTATTCATATTGCGGAAAGTTATGGATATAAAGTGCCAAAAGACATTGCAGTTGTAGGTATGGATGATGTAGAGGTAGCTGCTTATTCAAACCCAACCTTGACTACCGTCCACATTCCCTTTAGAAAAATGGGTATACTAGCTGTAGACCGATTGTTAGAATTAATTATGGATGAAGATATTGGTTCTACTCAAACGATTCTTGGTCACAAGTTAGTAGAACGAGGTTCAAGTTAATGATAACCGTAAACAAAGTTAAATAGTACATACTATTTAATTTAGATAAAATAAGGAGGAATTTAATTATGGAAATTCGTAATGCAAGTAATCCAAAAGATGTAAAACATTATGACACTGCTAGACTAAGAGAAGAGTTTTTGGTAGAAGGACTTTTCCAACCTGGTGAAATCAAATTAGTTTACAGCCATGTAGATCGTATTATTTTTGGTAGTGCAACTCCTACAACAGAAGCTATCAATTTAGAGCAAAACGTAAATACACAAAAAGATTTAGGAACAGAATTCTTCTTAGAAAGAAGAGAATTAGGAGTTATTAACATCGGAGGCGCAGGAACTATCACAGTAGATGGTGAAGTTTATGAAATGGCGCCAAGAGATGGTCTTTATGTAGGAAAAGGAAGTAAAGAAATTCTATTTACTAGTGCAGATCCTAACAATCCAGCTAAATTCTATATCAATAGTGCACCTGCACACAAAACTTATCCTATCGTAAAAATAGATATTTCAAAAGCAGATCCTGAAACATTAGGCTCCATGGAAACAGCAAACAAACGTACTATTTATAAATATTTTGTTCCAGCAGTTTTAGAGACTTGCCAATTAACAATGGGAATGACTATTCTAGAGCCAGGAAGTGTATGGAATACCATGCCTAGCCACACTCATGATAGAAGAATGGAAGTATATTTATACTTTGATATTCCAGAAGACAATGTAGTGTTCCATTATATGGGTGAACCACAAGAAACAAGACATATTGTAATGAAAAATGAAGAAGCAGTTATTTCTCCAAGCTGGTCCATTCATTCTGGTGGCGGAACAAGTAATTATACATTTATCTGGGGTATGGTAGGGGAAAACCAAACATTCTCCGATATGGATCATATTCTTACAACAGATTTAAAATAAAGGAGGCACTTTCATAATGTTAGAAAAATTTAATTTAGAAGGTAAAGTAGCTATTGTTACAGGCGCAAGTACAGGATTAGGCCAAGGAATGGCTATCGGTCTTGCAGAAGCAGGTGCCAATGTTGTAGGTGTTGACTATGTAGAAATGCCTGAAACACAAGAAAAAGTTGAAGGATTAGGAAAAAAGTTTCACGGTATTGTTGCAAACTTACTTACCATAGATCCAGTTCAAGATATTGTAGACCAAACGGTAGCTACTTTTGGTAAAGTAGATATTCTTATTAATAATGCAGGAATTATTAGAAGAGAAGATGCAATTAATTTTACAGAAAAAGACTGGGATGATGTAATGAATATTAACATCAAAACTGTATTTTTCTTATCTCAAGCAGTAGCAAAACAATTTATTAAACAAGAAACTGGTGGAAAGATTATTAATATCGCTTCCATGCTTTCTTACCAAGGTGGTATTCGTGTACCTTCTTATACATCCAGTAAAAGTGGTGTAATGGGTCTTACACGTTTGCTTGCAAATGAGTGGGCAAAACACAATATTAATGTAAATGCTATTGCACCAGGTTATATGGCTACCAACAACACAGCACCATTACGAGCAGATGAAGGACGTAGTGAAGAAATTCTTGGGCGTATACCAGCAGGACGTTGGGGAACCCCAGCAGACGTAGCAGGTCCAGCTGTATTCTTAGCTTCTTCTGCTGCAGATTATGTAAATGGCTATACCTTAGCTGTAGATGGTGGCTGGTTAGCAAGATAAGTTAATTTTATATTACAAATTAACCTTTTACTAGATTTTTATCAAAGACCTCCTTATAATAGAGATATTAAGGGAGGTCTTTTTAATGCAGAAAAAAATTAAATATAGGAATATACTTTTTATGAGTTGCTTTTTTATCTTATTTTCTTTTATAACGGCTCAGGCAGCCATTCCCATCCCACCTACTGTTCGTATTGGACTTATACAAAACTACAAAAATGCAAAAAAGATTACAACACCCAATAGGACTTTGGTTTTAGGGCGAGAAGTAGATAATCAATGGATAGCAGAAACTGTATTTACATCTTCGCAAGGGTATGAAATACAGCTTGCCCCAGGAAATGTTTATCTTATTTCTCAAAACTATTTTTCAACTTATGAAGAAGCGCTTTATTACGGGTCTATTTTAGAAACAGAACCTGTCCTTACATATCCTATGTATGTTGGAACAGGCCTGTGGCGTATAGATATTGGTGGCTTTTCTAATTTACAACAAATGCAAGATATACAAACAAAGCTTTTTGAATATGGCATGGTCTTTGAACAGGATTTAGAAAAAAACAATCGAATTTTTATTCAAGGGGATAAGGGGGCTAGTTTTTTCATATCTGGCACTTTAGGAATCCCACAATTTAGCACAGGAGATGAAAAAAACGGAATCACAGTATGGGATTTTGATGGTCGATTATATCGAGGGCAGATGGAATTTCATAAATTAGATGAAAGTGGAGTCACACCTATTAACATATTGCCTTTTGAGCATTATTTATATGGAGTTGTCCCGGCAGAGAGTATTCCTTCTTGGCCAATGGAATCTCTAAAAGCTCAAGCTGTAGCCGCACGGAACTATGCACTATATCAACTAAATTATGCAAATAAATATGCTGGGGAACCTTACGATCTTTGTGATACCGAGATTTCACAAGTGTATCGTGGTTATTCCATAGAAAATTCTAGAACGACACAAGCGGTGAATGAAACTCAAGGAAAACTCCTATATTATAAAGGGGAGCTAGTATCTACCTATTATTTTGCTAGTAGTGGGGGGCATACAGAAAGTTCAGAAAACGTATGGTCTGGTGCAGTTGCTTATTTACGAGGGGTACCAGATATATATGAGAGCCAAGTAGAAGTAGTACCTTGGAGGGAAGTTAGAACCAGTAAGGATATACAAGTAGCTTTAGAAAAAAATGGAGTACATATAGGGCAAGTTTTAGATGTACAAGTATCAGGGTATACAGAAAGTGGCCGGGCTCTAGAACTTCATATTATAGGAACAAGTGGGAACTATTCTCTTAAAAAAGAAACAATGCGTACTTGGCTGAATCTAAAAAGCCGTAAGTTTCAATTGCTAAAAGGGCAGCAATCCTCATCTAGCATTGTCTATACAACAGGAGAGTGGGGCAATGAGCGAAAAGAAACTTTAATTGAAACGATTTATGCTCTAGGTGGTAATCAAACAATACCAACCCGTATTGGGCAAGAACAACGTTTGGTAGTACTTAGTGATACAAACACTAAGACCTACTCCTTGGCCCACGGGCCTGCCGATGGGTTTATATTTGAAGGGCAGGGCAATGGCCATGGCGTTGGAATGAGCCAATATGGAGCAAAAGGTATGGCGGATCATGGTTTTACCTATGATCAGATCTTAATGCATTATTACCAAGGAACAGAACTTAGATAGAAGAAAAGAGGATAATTTATGAATGTACAAGATTTTTATTTTGACTTACCTCAAGAATTAATTGCTCAAGACCCTCTAGAAGATCGTTCATCTTCTAGACTATTAGTATTAAACAAAGAAACTGGGAGTATAGAGCATAAACATTTTAAGGATATAATAGATTACTTATCACCTGGAGATTGTTTGGTGTTGAACAATACAAGAGTTATTCCCGCTCGCTTAATAGGGGCTAAAGAGCAAACAGGGGGTAAGGTTGAATTTCTACTATTAGAAAGAAAAGAAAAAGATTTATGGGAAGTTATGGTGAAACCAGGAAGAAAAGCAAAGGTGGGAGACCGAATTGTTTTTGGAGGTGGTTTGTTAAAGGCTACCATTGAATCTGTTGCAGATGGTGGAAATCGTTATGTCCGTTTTGATTATGAAGGCATTTTTGAAGAGGTTTTAGATCAATTAGGCGAAATGCCTTTGCCACCTTATATAACACATCAACTAGAAGATAAGGAACGTTATCAGACTGTATATGCGAAATTTGAAGGCTCAGCAGCCGCACCGACAGCCGGTTTACACTTTACCAAAGATTTATTAGAACAAATTGAAATCAAAGGAATACAAATTGCATATATAACTTTACATGTAGGGCTTGGAACCTTTCGTCCTGTGAAGGTAGAGACAATTGAGGAACATGAAATGCATGCAGAGTACTTTTGGATTGAGCCAGAAGAGGCAAAGAAAATTAATGATACAAAGGCAAAAGGTGGCCGAATCATTGCTGTTGGTACAACTAGTAGTCGTACATTAGAGTCGGCATCCGATGAAAAAGGCTTGATTGTGGCGCAAAAAGGATGGACAGATATTTTTATTTATCCTGGTTATTCTTTTAAAATTGTAGATACACTAATTACAAATTTTCATTTGCCAGAATCTACTTTAATTATGTTGGTATCAGCTTTGGCTGGTAGAGAAAATATTATGAAAGCCTACCGGGAAGCCATTGATCAGCAATATCGATTTTTTAGTTTTGGAGACGCTATGTTAATCACTAATTTCAACACTCTCGCTTTTTAAAGTGGGAGTGCAACTCTTGAATAATACTGCTTTTTATTCAGAGGTAGTTTAAGCTCCTCCTAAACGAAGTCTTAGTTTATATCTTAGTATAAGGAGAAAAAGCCATGTCAAATAGTGCCAAAAGAGTAAAGCGACGTGAACTTTATAAAGGTAGAGTATTTACTTTAGCAGAGGATACAATACGATTTCCCAATGGCACAGAAGCTAAATGGGATATATTGTTACATAGTGGTGCTGCGGCAGTAGTGCCTATAGATAATGAAGGAAAGATTGTATTAGTAGAGCAGTATAGAGGGGTAGCTGATAAAAATATATTAGAAATACCTGCAGGTAAACTGGAAGAAGGGGAAGAGCCTTCTATTTGTGCCGCTAGAGAGTTAGAAGAAGAAACAGGTTATAAACCTAAAAAACTAAAATTCATTTGTTCTATCTATAGTGCTGTAGGTTTTAGTGATGAAATCATTCAAATTTACGCAGCAGTTGGACTTGATAAGGGAGTACAAAACTTAGATACAGATGAGTATGTAACAATTAGAAAATATACTATCCAGGAAATTGTGGAGATGATTTTGAACGGAAAAATAAAAGATAGTAAAACTATTGCGGCCATATTTACAGTAAAAGAGATGATTTCAAATGGGGAAATTCTAGTTCCGGGAATGCAATTGTAATTGCCGCTTAAGATATGAGAAGAAGGTTTAAAAAATAGAATAAATTATGGAAAACAACATCATACTGTAAGAAGGATAAAGGTTTTTGATGAAAAAACAAAAAACAAATAAAAAGTGTTGACACAAACTATGGAAGGTGATATACTGATCTTCGCTGCTCAAAAAACAAGGCAACAAATAAAAACAAATAAAAAAAGTGTTGACATAAGTCAGCGAAGATGATATACTGATCTTCGTTGCCCCAAAAACGGGACAACATAGTACTTTGAAAACTGAACAGTGTAACAAACCATTTACAAACAAGATGCTAGTGCATCATGAACCGATCAAAACACGAGAGTTTGATCCTGGCTCAGGATGAACGCTGGCGGCGTGC
>JAAZLH010000344.1 GCA_012799415.1 Candidatus Epulonipiscium sp.
CCTATTTTTTCTTTATCAAGATATCCATAATTCGTAAGTCCAATGGTTCCATAAACATTTACAATAGATAAAGGAATAATTTCATCTATTCCATACAAAGGTTCATCTGATGCCACAATGCTTTGAAGAGGTTCTGGTAATAAGTTTTTTTCAGCAATCTCATCAAGAGCAATGCCTGTTAATATAGCGTGGATAATCTCCCTTTTTTGAAGGACTGCTTTTATATTTTCAAGGCAAATTTCCATGGTTAAATTTGAATAATAACGTTCTTGTAAATGAAGAACTAACCTCCCAATATCTTGAAGGGTCACTCCTCGTCTTTCTAACGTATCAACTGTAATCTGATATAATTCTTCTCTAGTATACTTTTTCATTGTCATTCCTTCTTTCTTATTATTTTAGTCCATGACTTCCAATTCAACACTTCATTTCTTAATCTTAAAATGAAAGAGTTTTTTCAATGGATACAATCAAATATATCAAAAAATATAAATCATAGGGGTGTAAGCCGTATATAGCTCTATATACAATTCTTAAAGAGAATGGTATATAAATTCTACTGAAAACTTAATTTTTCATCGTGTATACTTATAATTTCTTTTCATTATTGCTAGATCATTTCTAATATGCTATGCTACACTAAAAGAAAACATATTTCAGAAGGAGTTATTTCATGCAAACCAGATCTCAAAAAGGATTATATAAACGTGTTTTGTTTTTAGCTATTCCTATGGCATTACAAAATATCATTACTTTTTCCATTGGTCTCGCTGATAATCTGATGGTAGGCTCTCTTGGCGAATTTGCTTTATCTGGGGCCTTTGTTGTAAACCAAGTTCAAAATCTTCTACATATGCTTGTCATGGGGCTAGGTGCAGCCATGACAGTACTCGTAACCCAATATTGGGGAAAAAAAGATCTTGACAGTATTAAGATCATCCTGGGAATTGCTCTTAAAAGCAGTATAGTTGCAGGGATTGCTCTTTTTCTTGCAACCTCATTATTTCCAAACCAGATTATTAAACTTTTTAGTTATGAAACGGAAGTTATCACAGAAGGGCTCAAATATCTAAACATCATTCGATTCACCTATGTATTTTTTTGTATTACCCAAGTTCTTATAGCTTCTATGCGTTGTATAGAAACAGTAAAAGTGGGAATGTATATTTCACTTGTCACTTTTGTTATCAATGTATCCCTTAACTGGGTTTTTATTTTTGGTCATTTAGGTGCACCCGCTCTAGGTATTGAAGGAGCAGCCATTGCTACTCTGATAGCTCGCATAGTAGAGACATTCTTGATTATCATATATGTTCGCTTTATGGATTCAAAACTAAATTTTAGATTTAAAGACTTACTCAAGAATAATCTAGTTCTTGTTAAAGATTTTTTTAAATATGGTACTCCTATTATTTCAGGCGACGTACTCTGGGGTTTAAATATTGCGGTACAGGGGGCCATTATCGGTCGGTTGGGGGCTACAGCTCTTGCTTCAGTTAGTATTGCTAATACTGTTTTTTCTATTGTTGGAGTAGCTGTTTATGGAACAGCTGGAGCTTCTGCCGTTGTAATTGGACAAACTGTGGGCTTAGGTGAATATGATACAGTAAAGGAGTATGCAAAGAAATTACAGATTTTATTTTTGATCATTGGTATTTTTTCAGGTTTTACTTTATTTGTGGTAAAAGACTATGTTTTACTTTTATATAATGTCTCAGAAGAAACAATTTTTATGGCAACCCAGTTCTTAACTGTATTGTCTATTACTATTGTAGGAACCTCTTATCAAATGTCATCGTTAACAGGTATTGTGCGTGCTGGCGGCTCCATTCATTTTGTTTTAATCAATGATTTAATTTTTGTTTGGCTTGTAGTCATTCCCTCTGCTCTAATTGCTGCATTTGTTTTTCATGCGCCACCAGTTATTGTATTTTTCTGCTTAAAATCGGACCAAATCCTCAAATGTGCAGTAGCTGTAGTTAAGGTAAATCGTTTTACTTGGATTAAAAACCTTACACGGGATACTGAGATTATATAAAATCTAATTCATGAATGTTTAAAAGATAAATTACATCTTTTCGCTCTACAACAACTTTTATTTTGGACTTTAATTCCTCATCTTCTTTGATTTTATGCAATAACTCTTTCGTAGGATTAATAGCAAAAGGATAGCCTACCATCTTTAGCATTGTAAAGTCACCAGCTGTATCCCCATAGGCATAGCTATTAGCTAAGTCTATATCGTATTCTTCACTAAGCTCCATAATGGCTTTCTTTTTGCTTCTAGAATCCCACATAGGAATTATTTCTCCACTGTAAGCCCCGTTCTCATCTAACTTATACGTCGTGCCTCGATAATCATCCATACGATATTTACCTGACATTTCTCGAACCAATTCTAAAGGGGAACCTGAAATAGCAATAACTTTATGGCCCTGTTCTTGATGCCAAAGAATTTTGTTTCGGGTAAAAGTATAAACACGATCACCTTTTTGCTCAACAACTTTTTTCGCTACATATTCCATATAAAAAGGTTTATTACCTTTAACGGCATCAGTATAAACATCTACCATTTTTTTTAAGTAGGTGTCATAACCAGCTTGTCTCTTGTCCCATTGTAAAAATGCGGGGCGAACTTCTCGATACCATTTACTTTCTTCTATTAACTCATATTTGATCATTTTTTTAAATACCTCAGTAATCAATCCTTCACGGTAAATGGTTCCATCAATGTCAAAAAATGCTGCACTGATTCCCATAGCATCCACTCCTTTTCTATCATATTAAACATCCTAAATGATCTTGTCAATATCATTAGTAGACCTTTCTAGTCTTCCCATGTAATCTGTGATAAAACCTCTCGAATAATATCGTAGGAAAATCCTCGACCCTGTAAGTAACTAAACATTTTCTTTTTTTCTTTAAAAGTAGCAGGCCGTGTTGTATCAATTCTTTTTTCTACTAATTTATAGGCTGCTGCTGTCTCATCAATTTCTTGGTTAGTCAGGGCTTCCTCAGCATCAGCTTTAGAGATTCCTTTTTGTTGAAGTTGATGCAATATCATTCTTTTCCCCAAAGGTTTACTTCGTAGTTTAGATCGAATAAATTGCTCGGCATAACGTTGATCATCTAAAAAAGAATATTCATATAAAAATTCAATAACCTGATCAATAACCGTATTTGGGTATTCTTCATCTTGAAGCCGTTGCCTTACTTCCTTTTCTGTTCTAGCTCGATAACTTAGGAGGTGCAAAGCCTTATCTTTTCCACGACTATATAAAATCTGATTTTCTATTTTTTCTCTTTCTTGGGTTGTAAGTATTTGCCCCTCTTTCAGCCCTAGTAAATATAAGTCCTCTATATAAAGCCCAAAAGCAAATGTTTCATCAATAAAAACAGAGCATCTATTCTTTCTCTGCTTTTGAAGTTCTATTTTTGTAATCTTCATTTTTCCTCCTATAAAAAAGCTCTGTCAATCTGCCCTTTTAGGGTGATAACAGAGCTTTGCATCTTATTTCACTTATTCTTCTTTGGTTGCAACTTCTTTAGTAGATGCCTTTTTTGAATCTTTCTCTATTACATCTATAGATGCTAACATGGGTAATTCATAAAATTCTCTAACTAAATTTTCTATCTCCAAACAAACTTCTGGATTCTCTTTTAGAAACTGTTTAGCATTTTCTCTTCCTTGTCCTAACCGAACATCTCCATAGGAATACCAAGCACCACTTTTATTAACAATATCTACGTCTGCACCTAGGTCGAGAACATCTCCTTCTCGCGAAATCCCTTCTCCATACATAATATCGAATTCTGCTGTTTTAAAAGGAGGAGCTACTTTATTTTTAACAACTCTAATACGAGTTCTATTGCCCACAAGGTCATTGCTTTGCTTAAGAGAGTCAACACGTCGTACATCCAAACGAATAGATGCATAAAATTTAAGAGCTCGCCCTCCTGTGGTTGTTTCTGGACTTCCAAAAGTAATCCCTATTTTTTCTCTTAACTGATTAATAAATACCACCGTGCATTTTGATTTATTAACAACCCCAGCCAATTTTCTAAGAGCTTGAGACATGAGTCTGGCTTGTAATCCCATATGGCTATCGCCCATTTCTCCTTCTATCTCTGCTTTAGGAACTAAAGCAGCTACAGAGTCAACAATAACCATATCAATAGCCCCTGAACGAACCATGGTTTCTGCAATCTCTAAAGCCTGTTCTCCATGATCTGGTTGAGATATATATAGATTATCTACGTCAACGCCCAAATTAGCAGCATATTTTGGATCTAGCGCATGCTCCGCATCAATAAAAGCTGCGATACCGCCTAATTTTTGTGCTTCTGCTACCATATGGAGGGCAACTGTTGTTTTACCCGAAGATTCAGGTCCATATACTTCTATGATTCTGCCTCGTGGAATTCCACCTATACCTAAGGCAATATCTAGACCTAAAGAACCTGTTGGGATGGTTTCGATATTCATATTATGCCCAGATTCCCCTAACTTCATAATAGAACCCTTACCGAATTGTTTTTGAATATGTCCAATTGCAGCATCTAATGCCTTTAATTTTTCTTGATCCATTTTTCCCTGGTTATTACCAGGTCACCGCCTTTCCTATATATCGAACTCATGTTCTTATTATAGCCAATGTTTTATCTTTCGTCAACCCTATTTTTTAACAATATCCGCCTTAGCCAATCTAATGTTTCCAATGTTACTCTTTTTCTAACTGTTTCTCGATCTCCCGATAATTGCAATTTTTTTACTTGGACCTTGTCACCTTGACATAGCCCAATATACACCAACCCTACAGGCTTTTCAGGGGTGCCTCCAGAAGGTCCTGCGATTCCAGTAATGCCTATACCAATATAAGTATTAGCCATTTTTGCAGCTCCAATAGCCATCTGCTTTGCTGTTTCTGCACTTACAGCTCCTTCTTCTTCTAATGTCTGTTTTGAAACGCCTAATCGTTTTATTTTCGCCTCATTTGAATAGGTTACAAACCCTTCCATAAAAGTAGAAGAAACACCAGGATAATTAATAAGACGGCTGGCCACCATACCTCCAGTGCAAGATTCTGCTATACTAATTGTCCATTGCTTTTTTTGTAAAAGCTGAACAACTTCTTGTTCTAGGCTTGTTCCATCAATGCCATAAACATGAAATCCCAATCGTTTTCTGATTTCTTCTTCCATAGGCCTAATTAATTGAAAACCTTCTTCCTCTGTTGTACTGCGTGCTGTAATACGTAGTCGGACTTCACCTTGAGTTGCATAAGGAGCTAATGTAGGATTTGTTTGATTTTTAATTAAATCTTTTATTTTTTCTTCTACAAAACTCTCTCCTATACCAGCGATACGAAGGACCCTTGACACTAAAATTTCTTCTTGAAAACTTTGCAAATAAGGTACAACATATTGCTCAAACATGGGAATCATCTCATGGGGAGGACCAGGAAGTAAAACTAAAATTTTTCCCTTATCTTCTAAAACACACCCTGGAGCAGTTCCATGATGATTTGGCAAAACCTTTGCTCCTTCAGGTATCAATGCTTGCTTTTTATTGCCTTCCGTTATCGTTAATCCACGGATTTGAAAATAATCATATATCTTTTGTAAACTAGTTTCATCTATCAATAGATCTTTTTGAAAATACTCTGCAGCAATTTCTTTGGTTAAATCATCCTGGGTAGGACCAAGGCCACCTGTTGCAATTAATAATTCGGCTCTTTGGAATCCTTCTTCATAAGTCTCTTTTACTCTCTTAGGGTTGTCTCCTACAACGGTTTGATGGTATACAAAAATACCTAAATCAGCTAAACGTTTTGAGATATATTGAGCATTTGTATTTACAATTTCTCCTAGTAAAATTTCTGTTCCAACAGCTATAATCTCTGCTTTCACTAAAATTCACTCCATTCTTTCGATTGGATGATGCCTTATTCCACTAAAACTTGTTTATTTTTTATAATATAGTCTAGGCCCGAAATGATAGTTGAAATAACACTAGTCCAAATAAGAATCCATTCTATCCATTGTAATAGAGGGGATGTGAATGGTAATAATAATACAATCACCATAAACATTTGGCTAACAGTCTTAATTTTCCCCCAATAACTTGCAGCAATTACAATTCCTTCAGAGGCTGCTAAAATACGAAAACCTGTTACAATAAATTCTCTACTAATAATAAGAATAACTACCCAAGCAGACAGCCTATCTAACTGGACAAGCCCTACCATAGCTGAGGTAACTAACATTTTATCAGCTAATGGATCTAAAAATTTACCTAAATTGGTAATGAGGTTTCTTGAACGGGCAATATAACCATCTAAAAAATCTGTAAAGGAAGCAATAATAAAAACTGCAAGAGCAATATATTGTGTCATAGGCTGGGTAAACCAATCTGTTAATAAAAATATTAAAAATACTGGAATCATCAAAACACGTGCAATAGTTAATTTATTGGCTATATTCATTGACTATCTCTCCTACTAAATCATATTCATCTGTTTCTTTAATTTTCACAGTGATAAATTCTCCTGATAAATATTCCTCAGTAGATGGAAAAAACACCATACCATCAACATCCGGACTATCTTTATAGCTTCTCCCACAATAAACTTCTTCTTCTGGTAATTTACCTTCTATTAAAATTTCTATGGTTTGCCCCATCATTTGCTGAGATAAGCTAGCACTAATGTCCTGTTGTAACTCCATGACATAGTTACGTCTTTCTTGCTTAATTTCTTCTGAAATTTGATTTACGTATTCGGCGGCTTTGGTGCCTTCTTCTTGCGAATATGTAAAAACACCCAAACGATCAAATTGGATTTCCTTTACAAAATCAACCATATCTTGAAATTCCTCTTCTGTTTCGCCAGGAAAACCTGTAATTAAAGTAGTTCGTAGACAAATCCCCGGGATTTCCTCCCTCATTTTTGCAATTACTTGTTTCAATTGGCTTTGGGTGCTCCTTCTTCCCATACGCTTTAAGACCTGATCATTAGCATGCTGAATAGGCATATCTATATACTTACATATTTTTGGTTCTTTTGCCATCACTTCAATCAATTCATCTGTAATTTCCTCAGGATAACAATACAAAATACGAATCCAATGAAGATCTTTAATTTGACATAGTTTTTCTAATAATTTAGGTAATGTTTTAGAGCCATAGAGATCTATTCCATATCGGGTCGTATCTTGAGCTACTAATATTAACTCCTTGGCTCCCCTTTCCACCAGGGTCTCCGCTTCTTGTATAATGCTTTCCATTGTCCTGCTACGATAGTTTCCACGTAGTGTAGGAATGATACAATAGGTACAATGATTATTACAACCTTCTGCAATTTTTAAATAAGCATAATGAGGAGGAGTACTCACAACCCTAGGTACTTCTGCATTTATAGTACGATGAATACTTTCAAAAGCTTTTACTTTTTGTCCTTCTAGAGTTTGTTGAATGACAGATACAATTTGATCATATCCTGTAGTGCCAACGATACCATCTACTTCAGGAATTTCTTTTATAATTTCATCTTTATAACGCTCAGCCATACATCCTGTAACAATAAGAGCCTTGCATTTTCCTTCTTTTTTATATAAAGACATTTCTAAAATATTTTCGATGCTTTCTTCTTGTGCATCTTGAATAAAACAACATGTATTAACCACGATAACCTCAGCTTGTGATTCATCAGAGATGATCTGAAATCCTGCTTGATGAAGCAAACCTAGCATATTTTCGCTATCAATTAAATTTTTGTCGCAACCTAATGATACAAAGGTGACAGGTATACTCACACAAATAACTCCTCTCCATTTTTAGCACTTTGGATACAATTATATAGAAGCATAGCAATGGTCATTGGTCCTACACCACCAGGAACAGGGGTAATAGCACTAGCTTTTTCTTTGCAATTTTCAAAATCAATATCTCCACAGACTTTTCCATTTTCTAAGCGGTTCACACCTACATCAATTAGAACAGCTCCATCTTTTACCATATCCGATGTAATCATATTCGCCTTACCAACGGCTGCTACTAAGATATCTGCTTGCCTGCAGATATCTTTTAAATTTTTAGTTTTTGAATGGCAGATGGTAACTGTCCCATTTTCTTGTATTAAAAGCAAAGAAACAGGTTTTCCTACAATATTACTTCTTCCAACAACAACGCAATGTTTTCCCTCTATCGTAATTTGAGAACGTTTTAAAAGCTCTATGATACCAGCTGCTGTACAAGGCTGAAATCCTTCTTTCCCAATACTAAGGGCCCCTACATTAATGGGATGAAATCCATCTACATCTTTTTCAGGGTGAATTGCCATTAAGATCTTTTCTTCTTCAATTTGAGCAGGAAGGGGAAGTTGAACTAAAATACCATGGACATCTTCCCGCTGGTTTAATTCTTCAATAACTCCTAGTAACTCCTCCTCCGTAACATCACCCGGTAATTCATAAGATAAGGACCGAATACCTACATAGGCACAAGCCTTTTTCTTATTGGATACATAAATTTGAGAAGCTGGATCCTCCCCTACTAAAATGACTGCTAACGTTGGCTCAATATTACTGTTCTTTAATTGCTGAATTTCTTTTTTAAGTTCATCTTTAATATCTTTTGCTATTTGCTTTCCATCAATTAGTTGGCTCATTGTTCTCCTCCTAAAATAATCCTGTAATATTTCCATCTTCATCTATATCAATCCGAGTGGCTGCTGGTCGTTTAGGCAAGCCAGGCATAATCATTAAATCTCCTGTAATGGCTACAATAAATCCCGCTCCTGCTGAAATTCGAAGTTCTCTTACGGTAATAGTAAAACCTTCTGGACTTCCAAGGAGGTGGGGCTGATCTGATAGCGAATATTGAGTCTTTGCCACGCAGATAGGAAGATGTTCAAGACCTAGTTTTTTTATTTGCCTCAAATCTCGCTTGGCTGTAGGTGTAAATTGTACATCTTTGGCTCCATAAATTTCTTGAGCAATGATATCTAGTTTTTCCGGAATGGTTTTTTCAAGCTCATAAAGGGGCTTAAAGTTAGATGGCTTAGTATTAAGAATATGAATCAATTTTTCTGCTAATTCGATTCCTCCTGCTCCACCTTTTTCCCAAACTTCTGCCACTGCAAATTCACAGCCTAATTCATAACAGCGCTCTTTTACATAGTTAATTTCCTTTTCTGTGTCCGTTGCAAATACATTTAAAGTTACGATAATAGGTAACTTAAATTTATGAAGATTTTTAATATGTCGTTCAAGATTACAAAAACCCTTTTCTAAAGCCTGCATATTCTCTATAGCTAATTCATCCTTTTGGGCCAGACCATTGTATTTAAGTGCTCGAACAGTGGCAACCAATACAACTGCATCTGGCTTTAAGTTCCCAATACGGCATTTGATATCAAAGAACTTTTCAGCACCAAGATCAGCACCAAACCCTGCTTCGGTAATAACGATATCAGCTAATTTTAGAGCAAGTTCTGTTCCACGAAGGCTATTGCATCCATGAGCAATATTTGCAAAAGGACCACCATGCATAAGAACAGGTGTATTTTCTAATGTTTGAATTAGATTTGGTTTCAAAGCTTCTTTTAAAAGTACAGTCATGGCTCCATGGGCCTCTAAATCCTTTGCTTTAACCACTTTTCCCTCATAGGTGTAACCAATGATAATTTCTCCAATGCGTTGCTTTAAATCCTGCAAATCTGTTGCTAGACATAAAATAGCCATCACTTCAGAGGCTACTGAAATAATAAATCCATCTTCTCTAGGAACTCCTTGGGCCTTCCCTCCTAAACCAATAACAATATTTCTAAGGGATCGATCATTCATATCCATGACTCGTTTCCAAGCAATCTGCCTAGGATCAATGCCAAGGTTGTTACCTTGATGTAAATGGTTATCAATCATAGCTGATAGTAAATTATGAGCAGCAGTGACAGCGTGAATATCTCCTGTAAAATGCAAATTAATATCTTCCATAGGTACTACTTGGGCATAGCCACCTCCAGTAGCGCCACCTTTTAAGCCCATACAAGGGCCTAGAGATGGTTCCCTGAG
>JAAZLH010000345.1 GCA_012799415.1 Candidatus Epulonipiscium sp.
AGAGTGGGAATAGATATCAAAAACGCCTCTGAATCCAGTAAGATAAAGGATTTTAGGGGCGTTTTTTTGTTTTTATTTATGATGATTTTGTGAAAAAGATATGCGGCAGGGCTGGAAGCATTATCCATATCAATGAGAGATGTTCTTTATAGTAAAATTAAAGAGTCATGTAACAGATCAATAGAAATCAAGAGGAATCAAGAGAAATCAAGAGAAATCAAGAGAAGTAATAGTATGATAATATATAAGCAACTTTCTCTAATAATATATAATAAATCAAAATATTTGAAAAAACAGATAAATGTATTTGATTTTACAGCGTAATAAGCTATATTAAAAGTAGATATTCAAAAAAATATTCATGCCAAAGAAATTTACAATGAACTACACATTATTATTAAAGAGGGAGTGGGTTTGAAGAAATTATATGTTATTAAATTGATTGGAGGTTTTTGCATAAGGGAGAGATGATAAGAGAGCATTGTCACTACATAGAAATAAAAATGAAATGAGTGGTATATGGTGCATATTCATAAAAAAGTATTTGGAATGGTTAATAATATTCCTCTCAACAAAAAGTTTTTTTTAATTTATGTATTATGTGTGTTAATACCTATTCTTATAACCAATGTGTTTTTCTTAAACTCTGTAAGAACTTATGTAGAAGAAAGGGAAAATGAGAATCTTAGAATATCTTTAAATAGGGCATCTAATGAAATAGAAGATATTTTGCGGGCTGGTATGGATATCAGTCAGACTGTCTCCATGGATCAATCTTTATACGAATTATTAAATAATAAATATGAAAGCGATCCGGAATACTATCTTTCCTTCTATCATTATATGCGTGATAGAGTAGACCTATATATGCTTGTTAATAGAGATATAGAAAATATTGCAATATACACTTCTAATCCAACTATTATTAGTGGGAGAAATTATTTTTATATTGACGAGGATATAAAGGATACAGAATGGTATAAAAAAATAGATGAAATAAATCAAGATATGTTTGTCTATTCATATAAACATCCTACCACCCCGAATTCTACTAGAATTGTTTCTGCTATCAGTATCTTGAAAAAACTAAATACTTATTCTGTTTACTCAGAAAACAAGAATGTAATCCGATTAAATATTAATATAAACAGTATCTATAACATTATGTCAAGGGAAAAGGATTATATGGATTTAATTCTCATAGACAATTTAGGAAGAATTATTTGTTCCACTGACAAAAAGTACGAGGGAAATGCAACTAGTTTTTTAAATTTTGATGAAATTACCCTTGATAAAAATAAAAAACTTATGAGTAGAAGTTTTGAGAAACATCTAATAAGTGATTGGGAAATCATAGGGGTCATTGATACAAAAATTTTAAATAAAGAAATTAATTCTGCTAGAGGATACATATTTATTTTAATGATTATTACTACTTTAGTATCTAGTTTACTAGTTATCATACTTCTTAGGTCTTATAACTATAGAGTGATGAGCCTATCAAAGCATATGCAAAAGGTAAAAGAAAGAGATTTTGATACTATTGAAGCTATAGAGATCAATGAGGGGAAGGATGAAATAGGAGATTTAATTAGAAGCTTTAATATTATGGCTTCCAAGATTAACTCTCTTATTAACGATGTATATAAATTGTCGCTTCAGAAAAAAGACCTTGAATTAGAAAGGGTTAAGGCAGAGCTTAATTTCCTTCAGAGTCAGATGAATCCCCATTTTCTTTTTAATACTTTAAACGCCATTATGGTTGTATGTGCAAAAAACAATTATACAGAGGCTGTAGAAATTATAAAATATCTATCTAAGGTTTTAAGAAGGTTATTAAGTTGGAAAGAAGATATGATAAGCATAAAAGAAGAAATAGAGTTTACAGAAATGTATCTCAAAATAGAAAAATTTAGATTTGGGGAGCAATTTGAATATGAATTTTTTGTAGATGAAAATATTGTAGATTATAAAATACCTAAAATGAGCATTCAAACTATTGTTGAAAATGCATGCAAGCATGGGCTACGAGCAATAAAAGGCAAAAGGAAGGTATCAGTAGAAGTTAGTGTAACCACAAAATATTTAACAATTTCAGTGAAAGATAATGGACAAGGAATTAAAGATGATAAATTAAACGATATCGTTGATAATATGAAAAAAGATAATTCTACTAATAATATAGGAATTACTAATGTATATAGAAGATTAAAATTAAATTATGGAGAGGAAGCCAAGCTTAAAATAAATAGTATATTACAAGAAGGAACAGAAGTTACCCTTAGTATTCCTATTTCTAAGTTATCTAAAGAAGAAGTTAATATGAATGTATAGAGTTTTGTAGTTCATGAGATTTAATAAATATGCTCGCAACTGAAGAGGAAAGAAAAATAGATAGTACAGAATACGGATAAATATCTGGAATGTTTTAATAGGTTAGATAGTTGATAAGTTTGAATTTAGTTAAAGGATGAAATATCAGACTATAATGAAAAATGATATAATTTTTACAGGGGGTAAAGCTTTAATATTGTAAATGGAATTCTCCCACACCTATTGTATAATAGTTATAGTTACAAAGAAAAATTGAACTTATTTTTGTAACAAATTTTAAAATTAAGGGGGAAACTTAATGAAGTTACGTTTTAAACAATTAGCTAGTCTAGCTTTAGTACTTGTTATGATCACAAGCATAATTTTATCAGGCTGTAAAAAGGAGGAGAAAGAACAGCCAGCTGACACAAGTAATAAAACACAAACAACTGAAAATAGTGGGCAGCAAACAGAAGAAAAACTAAAACCAATTGAATTAAGTGTTTATATTAATGCTCCAGGGCAACAGCCACCTAAAGATAATAAGGTATATAAACTTATTGAAGAAAAACTAGGGATTACCTTTAACTTCGAATTCTTAGTTGGAGATAGTAAGCAAAGATTTGGAGTTATGATCGCTAGTGGAGAATATCCAGATATTATCAATGGGGGAACAGAATTAATTAATGCTGACGCCTTCCTTCCTCTAGAAGAACTTATTGAAAATAATGCACCAAATCTTCATGAGCATTATAAACCGTATTGGAATAAAATCAAAGATCCAGATACAGGAAAGCTTTATATTATGCCAAACTATGGTGTATATAATGGAGAATACAAACCAACATACCACTATGGCCCAGCGTTCTGGATTCAAAAAGAAGTATTAGCTGATGCAGGATATCCTGATATTTCTACAATAGATACTTTAGATGAATACTTTGCTCTTATTGAAAACTATGCAAAGAAATATCCAGAAGTAGATGGAAAACCAACTATTGGTTTTGAAATCATCTCCTATGACTGGAGAAACTTTGGCCTTTTGAATGCACCACAACACTTAATTGGTAAACCAAACGAAGGTGGGGTAGTCGTTGACTATGACACGAACGTAGCAGAAATATTTGCTGACAAAGACTTTGCTAAAGCTTATTATAAAAAATTGAATGAAATTAATGCAAAAGGTTTATTAGATAGAGAAACCTTTACACAAAACTATGACCAATATCTTGCTAAATTATCCACTGGTCGTGTACTTGGAATGTTTGATCAAGGATGGAATTTTGGAAATGCTAAAAATTCTCTTGTTGAACAAGGATTAGATAACAGAACCTGGGTACCACTACCCGTTATGCTTGACGAAAGCTATGTAGGTCAAGATTGGTATGCAGATCGTTCTGTTGTAAATGTTAACGCTGGATTTGGTATTTCTGTTAGCGCTAAAGATCCAGTAAGAATTATTAAGATGTTTGATGCGCTAGTAACTGAAGAATGGCAAAAAGTTCTTCAATGGGGTATTGAAGGGGAAGACTACATGGTAGATGAAAAAGGTAGATTCTATAGAACTGAGGAACAAAGAGCAAATAATAAAGACCAGACTTGGGTGCTTCAAAACAGAGCAGTTCCACTTTGGGAGTCTTCTCCTAAGATGGAAGGGTTCTATAGTGATGGTAATGCTACAGGATCTGGAGAACAGCCAGAAGAATACTTTGCGGCTTTAGTTGAATATGATAAGAAATTCCTTGAATCTTATGGTAAAAAGACTTGGGGTCAATTCCTAAGTACACCAAGAGAAAACCCTGTTGCATATCCAGCATGGCAAATTAATATTATAGATGGTTCCGAAGCTAAGATTGCCTCCACTAAATTGAATGATTTATCTATGAAGTATTTACCGAATGCTATTTTAGCAGAACCAAGTAAGTTTGATAGTGTGTGGGATGAATATGTAAAGGAAATTGGCAAGCTTAATATAAAGGCTTACGAAGATAGAATTAATGAACAAATCCAGTGGAGATTAGAAAACTGGACCAGTAATTAATAACTTTAAAGCTGGGCGATGGAGGACCCATCGCCCAGCTTACTTTAGAGACGGAGGGATGATATGGCTGGAGCAACTATGACAGTAAAAAAAAGCTGTGAAAAACCAGTGAAAAATAGAATAACAATAAAAGAGATAAAGGGCCAAAAGCAGTTAATTTTCATGTCCTTTCCATTCTTGTTTTATATCCTTTTATTTAATTATGTACCTGCCATAGGATGGGTTATGGCATTTCAAGATTATAAACCAGCAAAAGGATTGTTTAATCAAACCTGGGTAGGATTTAAACATTTTAATTTTCTATTTTCAGATTCATCTTTTATTAGAGTTCTTAGAAATACTTTGGCTATGAGTTTTATCAACTTAATTTTAGGATTTGTTTCTGCAATTATTCTTGCATTATTACTAAATGAAATTAAAAATGTGCTTTTCAAAAGGGTGGTTCAAACAATTTCTTACTTACCTCACTTTTTATCTTGGGTAATTGCTGCAGGCATTGTGGCTAACGTGTTATCAACAGAAGATGGTATCATAAATGTTATGTTAATGCATTTAGGATTGATTGATAGCCCTGTATTATGGCTTGGTAAGGGAGAATATTTTTGGGGGATCGTAGGAGTAGCTAATGTATGGAAATCTGTAGGGTGGAATACGATTATTTATCTTGCAGCTATATCTTCTATCGATCCGGCTTTATATGAAGCAGCAGATATGGATGGGGCAAATCGTTACCACAAAATGTGGTATATCACACTACCAGGTATCAAATCAACATTTGTAATACTTTTGATCATGAGCATAGGGAATATCTTAAATGCAGGCTTTGAAGTTCAATATTTACTTGGAAATGGTATGGTTATGGACTATTCTGAAACAATAGATATATTTGTATTAAAATATGGAATTAGTCAGTTTAACTTCTCCCTTGCTACAGCAGCAGGTATGTTTAAGACGCTTACTAGTGTTATTCTTATTTACTCAGCGAACTTGGTTGCCAAAAAACTTGGCGAAGAGCAGCTAATATAAAGGGGGCTAAAACATGAGAATAATAAAATTGGATAAATTAGAAGACTATGTTTTTAGAACCTTTAATACTATTTTTATGATTTGTTTAGTTATCGTTACATTATATCCTTTTTTAAATACAATAGCAGTATCCTTTAATGAAGGTCTTGATACCATTAGAGGAGGAATTTTCCTATTGCCAAGAAAATTCACTTGGCAAAACTATAGGGCTATATTTTCAACAGGTACAGTATATCATGCCTTTTATATATCCTTACTCAAAACAAGTCTTAACACAGTTTTAGGAGTTTTTCTTTGCGCAATGCTAGCGTATCCTTTAAGCAGAAAGGAATATGTATTTAGAAAACAGATTACAACAATATTAGTTTTGACAATGTATTTTAGTGCAGGTTTGATACCGGGATATATGTTGATAAAATATCTAGGCCTTGTAAATAACTTTTGGGTGTATGTGATCCCAAGTTTAATTAGTGCATTTAATGTGATTGTTATAAGAACGTATATAGGAACAATTCCAGAAAGCTTAGTTGAATCCGCAAGGATAGATGGAGCAGGAGAATTTAGAATATTTCTACAGATAATATTTCCACTATGTAAACCAGTACTTGCGACGGTAGCATTATTTATTGCTGTAGGGGCATGGAATTCTTGGTTCGACACCTTTTTATATGCTCCCGGAAAACAGGAACTAAGTACTATTCAATATGAGTTAATGAAACTTTTGGCTTCTACAACAGCAAATAATGCAGATCCAGCCCTAAGGGCGGGAGTATCTGCAGGGGGAGAAGCAGTAGGTAGGGCTATGGTTACCCCAGCTTCTATAAGAGCGGCCATTACTGTTGTTGCAGCAGCCCCAATTTTAATGGTGTATCCATTTTTACAAAAATACTTTGTAGTAGGTCTTAATGTAGGTGGCGTAAAAGAATAAAAGTGAAAGTTACTTTAATTATGAAGGGAAGGATAAAATGCGTGATCAAGACCAATCACTTTATGATGTATATAAGGATTATTTTTCCATAGGAGCAGCAGTCAATATAAGGACGATCAAATCCCACAAAGATATTTTAATCAAGCATTTTAATAGCATAACCGCAGAAAATGAAATGAAATTTGAATCTCTTCACCCTAAAATGGATCAATATGATTTTACAAATTCAGATTTAATATATCATTTTGCTAGAACAAATAATATGGAGCTAAGGGGTCATACTTTTGTTTGGCATAACCAAACCCCGAATTGGGTATTTGAAGATAAAAATAAACAAAGGGTATCTAGGGAAACTTTATTACAAACTCTAGAACAACATGTCTCAGCTGTGGTATATAGATATGGAGAAGGGATCTATTGCTGGGATGTAGTGAATGAAGCCGTAGAAGATAGAAAAACAGAATACCTTAGGGATACGAAATGGCTTCAAATAATAGGAGAAGATTATCTTATGAAAGCTTTTGAAATAGCTCACAAAAAAGCTCCTTCTGCTCTTCTTTTCTATAACGATTATAATGAAAGCAATCCAGAAAAACGTAAAAAAATTGCAAATTTAGTTTTTACACTAAAGAAAAATGGAGCACCTATTCATGGAGTAGGCTTGCAATGTCATTGGAACATTTTTGATCCTTCTTTTGATGACATAAAAAGAAGTTTTGAAATATACGGCTCTCTAGGGCTTAAGGTACAGGTCACAGAGATGGATATATCCATGTTTGAATTTAGTGATAGAAGAGCAGATTTAGTGAAACCAACAGTAGAAATGATTGAAAAACAAGCTACATTATACGAAAAGGCATTTAAATTATTTAGGGAATATAAAGAGGTTATAAATGGGGTTACCCTATGGGGTGTAGCTGATGATGAAAATTGGCTTGATCATTTCCCAGTTAGAGATAGGAAAAATTGGCCGTTGCTATTTGATGAAAACCATGAACCAAAGGAAGCATTTTATAGAATACTTCAATTCTAAATGATCTATCAACTTAAGGTCATAGGAGATGATAGATTGCTAGAATAAATATGAAAATCTAATAATCGAACATTAAGATAAAAAAACAAGAAAAAGTTCGAAATTTGTATTGACAGAGAAAACCTCCTTTGTTACAATAGGAATGTCTTAAAGAAATCATCTATTTAAATTCAAAGGGGGAACGTGCTGTGGCACAAGCAAACAAAAAGACAAGTTCAACAAGTGGGTTAGATCGGTTTTTTGGATTAACCGCTAACGGTACAGATGTGAAAACAGAAATATTAGCAGGAATTACTACCTTTATGACAATGGCTTATATCTTGGCCGTTAATCCAAGTATTTTAGGAGACGCCGGGATGAATGCAGGAGGTGTCTTTACAGCTACAGCTCTTTCTGCTGTCTTCGCTACATTGATTATGGGGTTATATGCAAAATATCCCTTTGCTTTGGCACCAGGGATGGGGTTGAATGCATTCTTTGCTTACACTGTTGTTATTAAAATGGGCTATAGCTGGCAGTTTGCATTAACTTGTATACTAGCAGAAGGTATTATTTTTATTCTTTTAACTTTTATTAATGTTCGTGAAGCAATTTTTAATGCCATTCCTCAATCTATTAAATATGCAGTTAGTGCAGGAATCGGACTTTTTATTGCATTTATTGGATTCCAAGGTTCAGGGATTATTATTGGTGATGGAGCTACTCTAGTAACCATTGGAGATATGACACAAGCTCCTGCTGTACTTGCTATGGTAGGCGTTATTATTACCATTGTATTATACAAGAAAAATGTAAGAGGTTCTTTACTCATTGGTGTATTAGCCACTTATGTATTAGGTATTGTAGCTGAATTCATTGGTTGGTATGTACCAAATCCAGAGGCAGGATTGTATCCCCTACTTCCTAATGCCTTATTTTCATTACCACCTTCATTAAAACCTGTAGCTTTTAAATTTGCTTTTTCTGAGGTGTTTGAAAATATAGATTCTATCATGACCTTTATCGTTGTTACTTTTACTTTCTTATTTGTTGACTTGTTTGATACATTAGGTACTTTAATTGGTGTGGCAAGTAAAGCAGATTACTTAGATGAAGAAGGAAAATTACCACGAATCAAACAATCATTATTTGCTGATGCTATTGGTACAACGGTAGGAGCTATGCTAGGAACATCTACTGTAACAACCTATGTAGAAAGTAGTGCCGGTGTGATTGATGGTGGACGAACAGGATTAACAGCAGTAAGTACAGCTATCTGCTTTGCTATCGCATTGATCTTTTCACCTATTTTCTTAGCGATTCCAGCATTTGCAACAGCACCAGCTTTAATTGTAGTTGGGGTATTTATGTTAGATGGAATCACAAAAGTAGATTTTACTGATTTAACAGAGCTTGTACCTGCATTCTTAACAATGGTTTTAATGCCACTTGCATATAGTGTATCTGAAGGCTTAATCTTTGGAGTTATTGCTTATGTTTTATTAAAGGTATTAACAGGACAACATAAAAAGGTAACTTGGATGATGTATATTTTAGCAATTATATTTGCAATCAAATTGATTTCCCCTAGTTTAATTGGATAAACTTAAATAGAGGCCTTTATATAACTGACGGATGGCAGGAGTACCTGCAGGGAGTATAAAGGAATAAGGAAGTCGACCGTCTGGGCTCATTTTTAGAAATAAAAATGGGTCCAGATTTTTTTGTATCTATATAGCTGAAAAAATCAATTTAAAGAAGGGAGAATGAGGGATGAGGGCTTTAATTAGTGTATCAGACAAAACTGGGATTATTGATTTTGCTAAAGAATTGAGTCATCTAGGGGTGGACATTATCTCAACAGGAGGTACGGCAAAGGCTCTAGCAGAAGGAGGAATTCCTGTTACAGAAGTATCTGAACTTACAGGATTTACAGAATGCCTAGATGGACGGGTAAAAACCTTACACCCTGCTATTCATGCAGGAATTTTACATCGACGAGATAATAAAATACATCAGCAGCAAATGAAAGAGTTAGGCTATGGTACTATTGACTTAGTTGTTGTTAATCTTTATCCTTTTCAAGCCACAATTAGTAAACCTAATACAACTTTAGAAGAGGCCATCGAAAATATTGATATTGGTGGGCCTACTATGTTACGAGCTGCTGCAAAAAACCATCAAGATGTAGTTGTTCTTGTGGATCCCAGTGACTATATGTCAGTGATAGAGGAGCTCAAAAACCAAGGTCATGTTAGTTCCAAAACAAAATTCCGCTTAGCTAGTAAAGTATATGAACACACTGCTTATTATGATAGCCTAATTGCAACTTATTTTAGAGAGCAGCAGGGAGAAGAGTTGTTTCCAGAGAAGCTCACCTTAGCTTTTGAAAAAATGCAAGATATGCGGTATGGAGAAAATCCACATCAAAAAGCAGCTTTTTATAAAGAAACAATGAAAACCAAAGGTACCCTTGCAGAAGCGAAACAGCTTCATGGAAAAGAACTTTCTTATAATAACATTAATGATGCCAATGGGGCTTTAGAATTATTGAAAGAATTTGAAACTCCTACTATTGTTGCAGTAAAACACGCCAATCCTTGTGGAGTAGCAAGCGCAGATAGGATTGCAGTGGCATATAAGAAGGCATATGATTCTGATCCAACTTCTATTTTTGGAGGTATTGTTGTTGCCAATGGAACTATTGACGTGAATACAGCAAAAGAAATGTCAAAAACTTTCTTGGAAATTATCATTGCGCCAGCGTATGAAGAAGAAGCCTTAACGATTTTAAAAGAAAAGAAAAATCTTCGGATTTTAGAACTTCCTGAGATTCGGTTTTCCCATTCTAATATCTACGATATGAAAAAAGTACAGGGTGGATTAATTATTCAAGAGAAAGATGTGCTTTTACTTGGAGAAGAATTAAAAGTTGTTACAAACAGACAGCCTACTGAACAAGAAATGGAGGATCTGCTTTTTGCATGGAAAGTTGTTAAACATGTAAAATCCAACGGCATTGCCATTGCAAAGGATCAGCAGACCATCGGTTCGGGAGGGGGGCAAACCAATCGTATCTGGGCTGTAGAACAAGCTATTGAGCATGGGGTAGAGTTCTTTAAGGAAGAAGGGGTTAGAGGAAGTGTTCTTGCTTCCGATGCATTCTTTCCATTCAAAGATTGTGTAGAAGTTGCAGCTAAGGCAGGCATTACTGCGATTATTCAGCCTGGCGGTTCGATTCGTGATGAAGAATCTATTGAAGCCTGTAATGAACATGGTATAGCTATGATCTTCACTGGTATGCGTCATTTTAAACACTAACCCATTAACATAGATAGATAATTGAAAATACGTCAGCCGCTAAGTAAGTGCATCTTACGAAATTTTGTTTAATAAGGTAAAATATCTGAAAAGGCAACCCCTTTTCAGATATTTTTTTTTGTGCTACAATGGATTGAAGATTTTAGAGAGTTTACTTTCTGAAGAAAGGAAGACAGATATGAATTTTGTGTTGGATACTCATAGTCATACAGTTGCAAGTGGACATGCTTATAGTACAGCCAAAGAAATGATTGATCAAGCAGCTGTTCTTGGATTAGAACTGCTCTGTATTACTGATCATGCCCCTATGATGCCAGGAAGTACTCACCCCTTTTATTTTAGTAATTTAAATACTATTCCAAGGAAGGTATCTGGTGTAGAAGTATTAAAAGGGGCAGAAGCTAACATTTTGAATTATGCAGGTGAGATAGATTTAGAGCCAGAATTACTAAAGCGGTTGGATATTGTCATTGCAAGCTTTCATCCTCCTTGTTATGAGGCTGGAACAAAAGAAGAAAATACTCAAGCCATGATCAATACGATGAAAAATCCTTATGTTCATATTATAGGTCATCCAGATGATTCAAGGTACCCTATAGATTATGATATGCTGGTTAAAGCAGCTAAGGACAATGGCGTTTTATTAGAAGTTAACAATAGTTCTTTAAAGCCTGGACATTTTCGACAAGGTGCATCAGAAAATATTCGGACGATGATTACTTACTGTAAAAAATATGAAGTGCCTATTGTTGTTGGCAGTGATGCTCATTTCTATACCCAGGTAGGGGAAGCTGATCTTGCTAAAGTTATATTACAAGAAATGAATATGCCAGAAGAATTGATAGCCAACACATCTGTTACTCGGTTTAAAGAACTTTTAAATCGTAAGTTTCAGAAATAATAGTTACTTTTTGTTAGGCCTGCTTTACTTTACTACTCTAAAATGTTAAAATAACAGTAAAATTACAATAAGGAGGAAGAGTATGGCCAGTAAAATAAAAAGTCCTCTGATGGATGACTTATTTGAAGCAATTTTATGTCTTGAAACATTAGATGAATGTTATGCATTCTTTGAAGATATCTGGACAATTCAAGAAGCTCAATCCATGGCTCAACGCTTAGCAGTTGCTAAGATGTTGCAAGATAAACAAAAATATCTTGATATTAGTGAAAAAACAGGAGCCTCCACCGCCACCATTAGCCGAGTTAATAAAGCGCTAAACTATGGTGCAGACGGTTATAAAATGATTTTAGCCCGGATTAAAAAAGGCAATACTCAAGGGGAGTAGACCGAGGAATCGGTCTTTTTTCCATGTAGAGAAAAAGTAATGTGATGGGAATTATTAAAGGAGAATATGAAATATGAAATTAAGTGCACTAAACGATATGCAACAAAAAGCAGTTTTGCAAACAGAAGGACCTGTTCTAATTTTGGCTGGTGCAGGATCAGGAAAGACACGGGTACTTACCCATCGTATCGCATATTTGATTGAAGAAAAAGGTATTCGGCCCCAACAAATTCTGGCTATCACCTTTACTAACAAAGCAGCACAGGAAATGAAGGAGAGGGTAGAAGCACAGATTGGTGTTCTTTGCCGGGATATGTGGGTGAGTACTTTTCATTCTACTTGCGTACGTATTTTGCGAATGAACATAGATAAACTTGGTTACGATCGGAGTTTTGTTATTTATGATATGGATGATCAAAAAAGACTTCTTAAAGAGTGTTATAAACAGCTGAATATAGATGATAAAGCATGGCCATTAGCAAGCACGCATAATGAAATTAGCTCTTCTAAAGATGAACTGATTTCACCTGAAGAATATGAAAAACAAGCAGGAGCCGATTTTAGGAGACAAAAAATAGCCCAAGTATATCATCTTTATCAAAAAAAGTTACAGGGCAATAATGCTTTAGATTTTGATGATCTTATTTTTAAAACTGTTCAGCTATTCACTCTACATCCTGATGTATTAGAATACTATCAAGATCGCTTTCAGTATATTATGGTAGACGAATACCAAGACACTAATACGTCACAATACCAATTAATTCGCTTGCTAGCATCTAAATATAAAAACCTATGTGTCGTAGGAGACGATGATCAATCTATCTATAAGTTTCGTGGAGCCAATATCCATAATATATTAGATTTTGAAAAAGACTTTCCAAAAGCCCTGGTTATTAAATTAGAACAAAATTATCGTTGTTCTAAAAGTATCCTAGATGCTGCTAATCAAGTCATTAGCAATAATCGGGGACGAAAAGCCAAAACATTATGGACGGATAATCCAGAAGGTACTCCTATACAAAAAATAGAAACACAAAATGAATACGAAGAAGCTGAATATGTTGCCAAGCAAATTATAGAGGAAATTGAAGAAGGGCGAGAATATAAACATATTGCACTGCTCTATCGCACCAATGCACAATCACGAGTATTAGAAGAAAAACTAATTCGTGCCAATATTCCTTACCGACTTTATGGGGGGGTTAGGTTCTATGAGCGAAAGGAAATAAAAGATCTGATTGCTTACTTAAGAACCATTGCGAACCCTTCCGACGATATTGCAGTGCAGCGAATTATCAATGTACCCAAACGAGGGATAGGAAACACTACAGTAGATAGAATTATCGAATTTGCCCATACCGAAGCTTATGATTTCTTCGATGTGTTGTTGGCAGCTGATGAAATACCAGTTTTACAAAGGGCGGCTAGTAAGCTGAAAGCTTTTGCTAATATGATGATTAGTTTTCAACATCAAGTGCCACATATTAAATTAGTAGAGTTAGTAGAGCAGATTTTAAAAGATACAGGCTATCTCCAAGAATTAGAAAGAGAAAATACGGATGAGTCAGAGGGACGTATTGAAAACATTAAAGAATTTATATCTAAGGTTGCGGATTATGAACAATCAGCAGATGAACCTAGTCTTTCTGGGCTTTTAGAGGAAATTTCTTTAGTGGCAGATATCGATAATTATAATGAAGAAAATAATGCGGTTTCTTTAATGACTCTGCATAGTGCAAAAGGACTAGAGTTTCCATGTGTCTTTATTACAGGACTTGAAGAAGGACTTTTTCCAAGCTATATGAGTATTGCTTCAGGGGATGAGCAGGATATAGAAGAAGAAAGACGTCTTTGCTATGTAGGAATTACTAGAGCTGAACAACAAATTTATTTCACTCATGCTAGATCTAGAATGGTACGTGGGAATACTCAATATAATCGTATGTCAAGATTTTTAGAAGAAATCCCAGTATATCTATATGGAGAAACAGAAGAAAAGGAATTCCGTCCTACTTCTAATACCCCTATTTTTCAACAAAACAAAGTAAATATACCTACTAGAAAAGTAAAAATTGACATGCCTACGCCTACTCATTTCCAACTCACTTTTGAAGAAGGGGATCAAGTAAAACATAAAAAATTTGGACAAGGGGTAGTGTTAGAAATTCGACCAGCAGGTGCAGATTATGAAGTTACTGTAGATTTTGGGGAGAAAGGGATTAAAAAACTGATGGCTCATTTGTCAAAATTACAAAAAGCTGATCATTAAATGATAATAGAAATTATTCTAAAAATTTAAAAATATGAGGTATAATGAGAAAACGCAAAGAAATGAATGAAAATTTAATGTAATTTAACTAAAAGCTCTCAAATAGTAATTGTTAAAAAAAGGTTTATAAGATATAATAAGTGAGGTATTATAGAATATTATATTATATGTAGTAAAGATAGGGAATATAGAATATAATGCGAAAGAATAACTTAATATGAGTTTAGTAATTACTTAAAAGTGGGGAAGTGGATTTTGGATGGAAAAAGAATCAATATTAGAATTAGAACAACTCATTCAATTGACACAAAAGTTCATGCATTATACAAATTCGCTTTTGGAAGGCGGAACAATTACACAGAAACAATATGATCAAATGGCAGAGAAAAAGCTTCGTTTTCTTGAGGATGTACAACAAACAATTAAAGCCTAAAAAAATAGTTACTGCATGCTTGCAGTAACTATTTTTATGTTTTTTTATCCAATGGTTTACAATTCCAATACTTTCACTTTCTTAATTGGAAGATGTACTTCCAGCATTCCTAATTAAACAAACTAAGGTTGGGAACTGAGCTTTAGTTCACTTGAAAAACCACATTTTTTACACTTTTCTTGTGAAAATATGATAAACTATGAGTGTCTATTATAAACTGGTATAGAAGGAGAAGAGTAAATGAGTGAAAACTTATCCATAGAAAGAATGAAAGAATTGATTTCAATTTTAAATGAAGCTGCAAAAGCTTATTATCAAGAGGACCGAGAAATTATGTCAAATCAACAATATGATGCCCTCTACGATGAACTTGATGCCCTTGAAAAAGAGACAGGCATTTTTTTTGCCAACAGCCCTACTCAGCGTGTTGGTTATAGTGTTATCAGTGCCCTTCCACGGGTTATTCATGGAACAAAAATGCTTTCTTTGGATAAAACAAAAGAGGTTGGGAAACTAAGAAGTTGGTTAGGAGCCCAGGAGGGCCTTTTATCATGGAAACTAGATGGGCTTACCATTATTCTTACTTATCGCCAAGGTGTCCTATATCAAGCAGTTACACGTGGTAATGGAGAAATTGGAGAAGATGTTACGAATAATGCCAAGGTCTTTCAAAATATCCCTTTGCGCATTCCTTATGAAGGTGAAGTGATTCTTCGGGGGGAGGCTGTTATCAAATATTCTGATTTTGAAAAAATAAATCAAAATTTGAACCCAGAAGAGCAATATAAAAATCCTAG
This sequence comes from Candidatus Epulonipiscium sp., assembly GCA_012799415.1. Taxonomy (GTDB): domain Bacteria; phylum Bacillota; class Clostridia; order Lachnospirales; family JAAYNZ01; genus JAAZLH01. The sequence goes on from JAAZLH010000345.1 coordinate 15,433, forward strand.
AAATTTATGTAGTGGTAGTGTGAGGCAATTAAATAATGAGATTGCAGCAAAGCGCAATATTAACTTTTTTGCTTTTCAGCTACTTCAAGCCCAAGGTATAGATCATAAAGATAGCAAATGGAATCAACTAAAGTGGTTAGAGCAACAAGGTTTTGACATTGTAGAAAGTGTTAAAGTCAATGAAAATACGATAGAAGAGCAAGTATATAAATTTGAAGAGCAGATTATAAAAAATGATTTTGCTGCTGATGGACTAGTATTAACCTACGATTCTCTTAGTTATTCAAGTACTTTAGGACAAACAGCAAAATTTCCAAGGGATTCCATCGCTTTTAAGTGGTCTGATGAAACAAAAACGACTACTTTAATTGAAATTGACTGGAACACTTCAAGGACGGGGCTTATCAATCCTATTGCTGTTTTTGAACCTATAGAACTAGAAGGTACTACTGTTTCTAAGGCTAGTGTTCATAATCTAACAATACTAGAAACTTTAGCCCTCGGAACGGGAGATACTATCGAAGTGTACAAAGCCAATATGATTATTCCACAAATTGCTCACAATCTAACCTCCAGTGGGCCTATACCTTATCCAAAGGCTTGTCCAGCTTGTGGAGGGGAGACGGAAATTAGGCAAGATAAAGAAGTTAAAATGCTATACTGTAGCAATCCTTATTGTAACGCCAAGCTAGTCAAATCTTTAAGTCATTTTGCCTCTAGAAATGCTATGGATATCCGGGGATTCTCAGAGGCCACCATAGAAAAATTTATTGAACGAGGGTATTTAAAAACTTTTGGGGATATCTACCGTCTCATGGAATATGAAGAAGAAATTAAAACCATGGAAGGGTTCGGGGAAAAGTCATATCAAAATCTAATACAAGCTATTGAAGAGTCTAAACAAGCTCAATTATCCCGATTTATCTATGGGTTAGGTATTCAAAATGTAGGAGCTAGTAATGCAGTTCTTTTATGCAGTCATTTTGATTATCAACTAGATCGAATTATGGAAGCTACTGCTGAAGATTTACTTCAAATTCCTGGTTTTGGCGATGTTATTGCAAAGGCCGTAGAACATTATTTCCAAATTCCTGAAAACCAGGTTCTTATACAAGATGTCATAAGATACTTACAGTTTGATAACCCCTTAATTACACAAGATAGAGAAGAAGCGGCACTAGAAGGCCAAGTATTTGTTATTACTGGAAACCTAACTCAATTTGAAAATCGCCAAGAACTACAGCGAGAGATAGAAAAACGAGGAGGAAAAGTTACCAGTAGTGTTAGCAAAAATACGAACTATCTTATAAATAATGATCCAAACTCTAGTTCATCAAAAAATCAAAAAGCAAAGCAATTAAGCATTCCTATTATTAGTGAAGAAGAATTTTTATCAAAAATACGTTCATAGATAATTTATTAAAAAGGTTTCTAGTAAAAATTACTAGGGCCTTTTTTTATGAGCTACAAAAATTTAGCTTGCTTGTAAGGGATCAAATTTTCCAAGCTCACTTAAAAATTTGTCTTTTTGTACTTTTTTATAGAAAGTGATTTTAGATAGAATAGATGACGATGAAACTTAAGATTTACAATGATTTAGCTTAAGAAAAGGGAAAAAGTAAGATCATATTAAAAAAGTTCTATCACTAAAAAGTAATACCTTCTTGTAATAATAAATTTTTAGGATTGAGACATTGATCAAAAGGTATTATCCTAAATTTATCATTAAAGAATGGAGTTGAGCAATATGAAAGGTTCAGCTGTAGTTAAACAAGAGCAGAAAACGAAACCTTTAAGTAACAAAAAAAGAGAATCACAGTTTCACTTATATTGGAAGTATAAATATTTAACCCTTATGTTTATTCCAGCCATTATCTATTTTTTAGTTTTTAAGTATGCACCCATTTATGGAATCCAAATTGCATTTAAATCTTATCGATTTAGAGATGGGATATTTGGTAGTCCTTGGATTGGTTTAGAAAATTTTAGGCATTTATTTGGAATAGCAAGTTTTTGGCAAGTTTTTGGGAATACCTTAATTATTAGCTTTTACAATTTATTGATTGGATTTCCAGCACCTATTATATTAGCACTTCTATTAAACGAGATCCGATTAGAGAGATTTAAGAAAACAGTACAAACCATTAGTTATTTACCCCACTTTGTATCTTGGGTTGTATTAGGAGGATTATTTGTTCAGTTTTTATCCCCCTCCCTGGGACCTGTAAATGGCTTGTTAAAGGCATTAGGGAAAGATCCCATTTTTTTCTTAGCAGACCCTAAATGGTTTCGTACGGTATTGATTGCTACATCGGTATGGAAAGGTGTTGGTTGGGGATCTATTATTTACCTAGCGTCTCTCGCAGGAATCAACCCTGAGCTTTATGAGGCAGCAGAAGTAGATGGAGCCAATCGTTTAAGAAAAATGTTTCATATTACGCTACCAGGTTTAACTCCTGTTATTACGATTATGCTAATTTTTGCAGCTGGTGGCCTTATTCATGATAATTTCGACCAAATCTATAACTTATTAATTAGTCCCACCGTATATCAAGTGGGGGATGTACTCAGTACTTATACCTATCGTATGGGATTAGTCAATATGGAATATAGCTTTTCAACAGCTGTTGGGTTGTTTACAAATATTATAGCTTTGATACTGATACTGATTACAAACACAGTTTCAAAACGAATCAATGAATATGGAATATGGTAGGAGGGATAAAATGAGTAGCAAAACAAAAAATAAAAATAAAAATAAAATAAAAGCATCTATTCCTAGTATCAGTTTTGATATTATCAATCATTTATTTATGATTTTCTTTTGTATGGCATGTTTATATCCATTTTTATTTTTGATTTCTATGTCATTATCAGCAGGGAGTTCAAATTTTGCCAGCCTTAAATTAATTCCAGAAGTCATTGATTTTTCCGCCTATCGTAGAGTTCTATCGAATGAATTTATGGTTTCAGGATTTGTTAATACTTTTATTCGGGTGGGAATTGCAGTTCCATTAGTAGTCATGGCTATAGTTTTTACTGCATACCCCCTATCAAAAAAATACTTTCCACATCGAGGATTTTGGACAGGATTCATTGTTTTTACCATGTTTTTTAGTGGAGGCCTCATTCCATCTTATTTAGTGATTCGAGGATTAGGATTATTAGATTCTGTTTGGGCATTGATATTGCCGGGTCTTATACCAGCTTATAATATGATTATTGTAAGAAATTATTTTATGTCTATTTCTCCTGATTTGGAAGAATCCGCTAGAATCGATGGAGCCAATGACTTTACCATTTTGATGCGAATTATTCTCCCTATATCTGCTCCTATTATTGCCACCGTTAGTTTGTGGACAGCAGTAGGTCATTGGAACGCTTGGTTTGACAGTATGATTTATATGCAAAAAGCAAGTAAACAAGTGTTGCAAGTGGTTCTTAGGAGAATTGTTTTAGAAGGAACGCAAGATATGATGGATTTAAATACAGGAATGGATGAAATGGCCTCTGTGAGTCCGGATAATATTAAGGCTGCTACCATTATGGTAGCTACTATACCGATCCTTATGGTTTATCCCTTTATTCAAAAGTATTTTGTTAAGGGGATTATGGTTGGATCTTTGAAAGGTTAAGCGGGATATTAAAGATGTTATATACATCTTCAATATAAAGAATAAAACAAATAAGAGGAGGAGTTTTTTATGCGTAAAAGTTATAAAAGGTGGTTTGGAATGACTCTTACTATCTGTTTGCTAGTAACAACATTAGCTGGATGTAAAACAGATAATAAGAAACCAGTAGATAACGGGGGAAAAGTTGATACAAGTATTACAGATCAAAAAGAAGACAACAAAGGTAAACAAGAAGGTCCTTTTGCAAAATATCAACCCATTGAAGGAAAGACATATGATATTAGTTGGACAGTAGGCCAATTGGCACCAATAGATGAAAATGCGGAAATGACTCAGTATTGGAATGAAAAATGGAATGTCAAACTAGATATTTGGAATATTGATAATGCTCAGTGGCATGAGATCATCAATTTACGATTTGCTACTGGGGAAATCCCAGATAAAGTGAGAGTTTTAGGCTTTCCTACTTTGAAAAAATATTATGACCAAGATTTGTTAGCAGAAATTCCTGAAGATGTATTGCAGCATATGGCTCCTACTGTATATAAATATCACACAACAGATGTACCAGGAGCATTAAATTATGGGAAAATAGATGGAAAACTATATGGAATTCCACATTATAGTATTTCAGCTAACTATCGTAGACCTGTAGTTTGGCGAGGTGATTGGTTAGAAAATGTAGGAATTACCAAAACACCAGAAACCTTAGATGAATTTGAAGAAGCTATGTATAAATTTACGAAAGAAGATCCAGATAAAAATGGCAAAAATGATACCTATGGTCTTTCAACAACAGGCTTAAATGCTGTATACGGGGCCTACGGTTTCCTTCCAGCAAACTGGGCAGTTCGAGATGGTAAGTTAGTATACGGAGCTGTACAGCCAGAAATGAAACAAGCTTTAGAAAAACTAAGTAAATGGTATAAAGATGGAATTATTGATCCGGAATTTATTACTGGTGAAAATAAAGGTGGTTATAGTCATATTTCTCACTCTTTTGTAACGGGGCAAGTAGGTTATACTAGCCATGGATTCTATTATCACTGGAGACCCCAAATGGGAGAAGATGACAAAGATGTTATTGGTCACAATATTCAAGAATTGCTAAAAACCACTCCTGAGGTAGTTGATTCATTAATTTTTGGCTTACCTCCAGTAGGACCAGAGGGTAAGAGTGGAGTACCACAAGAAACGATTGTTTCTGGTATTTTTGATGGATTAGGAAAGCATTTAGAGGAAGAGCCAGATAAGATTGGTAAGATACTTTTAATGTTTGAAGATTTAGTTGCTACTTTTGATAATTTCCTTACTGCAAGACAAGGATTTGAAGGGAAACATTGGGAGTGGCAAAATAATATGCCTGTTCGTTTAGAGCCATATACAGATGGTAAGGAATTAAGTAAGATAGGAGCTATGCCTGTCATGACTCTTATCTCACCTTATGAGTATGAAAGCAAGCTTTTGCCTTTACGAATTAAATTTGCCAATGATAACAAATTTGATGTTGGAGGAATTCGGGAAGAGTTATTATCACCTTTAGAATCACAAGGAAAATATCAAACAGAATTAGATAAAATTAGAGAAGAAACTTACGTCTCTATTATTATAGGTGATAAGCCAATTGATTATTTTGATACTTTTGTAGACCAATGGTATAAGAGTGGTGGCGAGCAATTAGAAAAAGAGGCCAACGAATGGTATCAATCACTAAGTAAATAGGAAGGGTTAGCAAAATGACAAAAGAATATGATATAATTATATCAGGTGGTGGATTGACAGGTGTAGCAGCAGCCATAGCAGCTAAAAGAAATGGAGTCAAAGATGTTCTTTTAATAGAGCGATATGGATTCTTAGGGGGCATGGCAACCAATGGGTTGGTAAATCCTTTTATGTCCTATTTTAAATCAAAAGAATTATATGAAGAAGAACATCAATTGACCTTTGGAATCTTTCAAGAAATCTTAAATCGGCTGAGAGAATTAGGTGGCATGCGAGATGGAGATAAGAGAGTCTTTGATGCAGAAGTCATGAAATTGATCCTGAATAGAATGATGATGGAAGAAGGGGTAGAACTTCTTTTTCATACCTATGTAGCAGATGTGAAAAAAGATAAAGAGGATCATGTTGAAAGCATCACCATTGCTAACAAAGGAGGGTTGTCCTCACTAAAAGCAAAAATATTTATCGATTGTACAGGTGATGCAGATATTGCTTATATGGCAGGGGTTCCATACAAAAAAGGTCGAGATGAAGATGGATTTGGTCAACCTATGACCATGTGTTTTCGAATTGCCAATGTGAATCGGTCTCAAATGCTTCCTAGAAAAAAAATAAATGAATTATATCAAGCAGCGGTCCAAAGAGGAGAGATTAATAATCCTAGAGAAAATGTTTTATATTTTGACACAGTCCAAGATGATGTAATTCATTTTAATACGACCCGGGTGGTAATGAAGGATGGAACAAACCCCAAGGAATTAACAGAAGCAGAACTGGAAGTTAGGGAACAATGTTGGCAGATGTATCAATTCTTAAAAAAAGAAGTAGATGGATTCCAAGATTCCTATTTTCAAGTATCTGCACCTCAAATTGGAATTAGAGAGACACGACGGATTATTGGGCGATATATATTAACAGGGGATGATGTAATAACAGGTCAGAAATTTGAGGATTCCATTTGCTATAGTGCGTATACTATTGATATTCATAATCCATCAGGAACAGGTACTATTATTAGATATTTAGATAAAGGAGAGTATTATGGAATTCCTTACCGCTCCTTGTTACCAATAAACATCAATAATCTATTAGTTGCAGGAAGGCCTATATCTAGTGATCACGAAGCTCATTCATCACTACGGGTCATGCCTCCTTGTGTGGGTATGGGGCAGGCAGCAGGAACAGCTGCAGCACTAGCTTTAAAAAATAATGTTTTGCCACATCAAGTTGATACTAAAGAACTAAGAAGACAACTAATAAAAGATGGGGCTATTAGAGAGTAGTAATTTGGTAGTTAGGGCAGATTTGGTCTTAGCATAAAAATGGGAGTGGTGAAACGCAATGGGGAATATCAATGATAGTGAAGATATTCTTTTAAAGAGAGAATATCAAGATCCAGTTGACTTGGGGCCAATGGTTACTGTTATTTTAGGTCAAGCTGGAGTTATTCAAGAAAATGCAGCAGGCGAAAATGAAGTCTATTTTCATACTAATGGATTACCAGGAAAATTTTATGCTTTAGATGCAGAAACAGGAGAGGTAAAATTTACAGAAGTAATTCCCAATACAGAAGCCTTGTGGGCAATGAAAGTAGGCAGTGATAAAAATGTTTATTTTTCGGGGACTTCTGATAAAAAATTTTACCGATATATTCCTACAGAAAGAAGAATCGAGTGTCTTGGTCTCAACCCAGCTGATAGCTGGGTTGGAGATCTAGAAGCAACATTGGATGGTAAAATATATGGTGGAACTTATGCTGCAGATCAAACAGGTGGCAAAGTGTTTGAGTATGATATTGAAACAAAGACTTTTAACAACTATGGAACGATTAAAGCAGGACAAGATTATGCAGTGGGGTTAGGAGGAGATGATCAATACATTTATGCAGGGCTAGGAACTAATATACATTTGTTCAAAATTGATCGGATGACAGGTAAAAAAACTGAAATTATCATTCCGCAAAATGAATCAGGATTTTCTACTGGAGAAGTAGGTACTATTTCAGACCTCTCTGTTGTAGATAGAAAACTTTTTATTTCAGTGAATGCTAATCATGCCATCGTATTAGACCGAGATACGCATAAGATTTTAAATTTATTTAAATTTAGTAATATGATTTCAAAACCATCTCCATATGATCCAAACCTTGTTTACTATGAATATGAAACAAAACTTTATCAATATGATATGAAAACAGATCGAGCTAAAGAAGTACCATTAAATGTTCCATTGCCACCTACTGTAAGATTGAAGGATATGCAGTGGATACAGATAAAGAATGGTGAAAAAGCAGGACGAACAATATTAGCGATGTTGACTCAATACGGGGATTGTGTTTTTTATGATCCAATAGATCATGGGGTATCATTGATTAAGCTTCAAATAACCCCTGATGCTGTTCGAATTCAATCAATGAAACGAGGAATGGATGGTAGAATTTATCTTGGTGGATACCAACGAGGTATGAGTGTATACAATCCATTTACGGGTCAAATAGATGTCAACATATCGTCTTTCCCGCAACCAGAAAACATAGGATTCTTGAACAATAAAGTTTATTATGGGACCTATGTTTCAGCGGTTATGTATCAGTTTGACCCAAGAATGTCGGAAGTTCCCAATAAAAACCCAAAAAAAGTCTATAAAATTAAAAATCAGCAAGATCGGCCTTTTGCTATTATTTCAGGAGAAAATAAATTATTTGTGGGTACAGTTCCCGATTATGGTTTGTTAGGTGGAAGTTTAGCAATTTATGATGAGGAGACAGACGTTTGGTCCCAATATGATCATATAGTCAAAGACCAAAGTATTGCTTCATTAGCATATAAAGATGGATTTTTATATGGTAGCACAACCATATGGGGAGGACTTGGAATTGAACCTACGGCATCAGAGGCTAAAATGTTTATTTGGGATGTCCAAACCAATACGAAGCTAGAAGAATTTACATTAGATATTCCAGCTATTGATATCCCGCCAAAAATGATTGGAGATCTTTCTTTTGGACCAGATGGATTATTATGGGGAGTTGTAGAGGGTACTATTTTCGCTATGGATATAGGAACAAAAGAAATTGTAAAAAGCAAAATGATTTTTCCAAGCCTTTATAATACAAGTAAGTGGAACTGCCATGACTTGGTTTGGAGCTTAGATGGTATGATTTATACGACTCTAGGGCGCAAAGTCATGGTCATTGATCCTGAAACATTACAACATAAAATGATTGTTGATTGCTCTATCAGTCATATGGAACTAGGTATTGATGGCAGCATTTATTATGGACCTGCATCTGGAAGGAGACTATCCCGCATTGCTATTCCAGAAACAGATGCGACTCTATCGGGGATTTACTTAAATGGAGTTCTGCTGGAAGATTTTTCACCTGGTAAGCTTCAATATTATGTGGAAGCCCATGAAGGTAAAAATATAACAATGACTACAACTCAGGAAGGGGCCACTGCAACAGTTATGCAGCAAGACTCATTGGATCAATCAACCATCATCCAAGTCCTTGCCCTAGATGGCAAATCCAAACTAGAATATAGAATCAATAATAATAAATAATAATAATTAATAATTGTTAATGATATATCATTGTTTATGAGAGGATTGGTACTGTGGATAAAAAAGACAAAAGCTTAATAGAAAAATATGACTCTAAAATGGCTCCAAATAAAAAGTTTGATGGTGCTATTCAGTGGTATTCTCCCTTAGAGAAGCCTTTTCAAGTATGTGGTTTGGCTTGGTTTGAGCAAGAAAGAAAATACCGTAGGCTGCCTACAATTCCCTCAAAACCGATTCCTCCTGCTGTAGATCATATGGCTGATCATACAGCAGGAGGGCAGATTCGATTTCAATCTGATTCGTCTTCTTTATCAGTTCGGGTTAAATTGAAAGACAAAGCAGATATGAACCATATGCCAGCTACAGGACAATGTGGTATTGACTGTTATATAGGAGAGCCTGATCAGCTATTACCGTTGCAATATGTTAATACAACCAAATATGATCATACTTTACCGGAGTACGAGTGTGCCTTATTTAAAAACTGGGAGCCAAAGATGCGAAACATAATTCTCAACTTGCCTTTATATCAAGGGGTCCAAGAAATATGGATAGGTTTGGATGAAGAGGCTGTTGTGATCTCACCACCTGATTATGTATCGAATAAAAAAGTTATTGTTTATGGAACTTCTATTACACAAGGTGGATGTGCTTCGCGGCCAGGGATGGTGTATACAAATATATTAAGTCGTAGAATCCCATTAGAATTTATAAATCTTGGTTTTTCAGGAAATGGAAAAGGAGAACCAGAAGTTGCTGAAATTATTTCAGAGATTAATGACCCAGCTTGTTTGATGGTTGATTATGAAGGCAACTGTGTAAGTACGGAACTTTTTCGCAAGACCCTTCCGGAATTTATAAGAATTTATAGAGAAGTTCATCCAACAACTCCGATTCTAGTTATTTCTAGAATTCGTTACGCACGCGAAGATATAAACCCTCGCTTATATGAGATGAGAACAGAACGGAAGGAATTTGAGCAGGCCCTTGTCAATGAACTCCGAGAACAAGGAGACTTAAATATTTACTTCTTTGATGGATCGAAATCTCTAGGCGAAGATTATTTTGAATGTACCGTAGACGGTTCTCATCCAACAGACCTAGGCTTTCTCCGAATGGCAAATGCATTTGAGCCAGTTTTGAAAACCCTGCTTTTATAATATTTTACTGGTCATAATTAAGTCGGCAGCAATTTGTAGCCGGCTTAATTATTGCGTTAATATATATGAATTGCTCTTTTATAAAAAAGGCGATATAATAAGTGAAGTCTTAA
>JAAZLH010000346.1 GCA_012799415.1 Candidatus Epulonipiscium sp.
ACCGCCATCGTGTCGTGATCGGCAAGGATACGCGCCTGTCGGGCTATATGCTTGAACCCGCGCTCACAGCCGGTTTCACCTCGATGGGCATGGACGTATTCCTTTTTGGCCCGCTGCCGACAACGTGCTTCTCTTTAAACAGCTATTTATTTCCAATTTAATCCATCTATTGCTTTCAAAAAGTGATATATTGCTTCAATTTATATACTTTTATAATACATTCATTTTTCTAATAGCGTTTTTCATGAAAGTAAGTTTGATAGTTGCAATGGATCTTGAAAAGGGCATTGGTAAAAACAACGATTTGATGTGGCATTTACCGGCCGATATGCTTTTTTTTAAAGAAACTACACTGAATCACATTGTGGTTATGGGTAGGAAAAATTTCGAATCAATCCCTGAAAGGTTTCGTCCACTTCCAAATCGGGAAAATGCAATATTAACTCGGAATACAGCTTTTGAAGCACCGAATTGTACTGTTTTTCACAGCATGGAAGGTTGCTTGAAACACTATGAGAACGAAGATAAGAGAACCGTTTTTATCATTGGTGGCGGACAAATATATGAGGAGGCTTTAGAAAAAAACAGGGTTGATGAAATGTTTATAACCTTTGTGGATCATACTTTTGGTGCGGATACATTTTTTCCTTCCATCGATTTTTCGCTTTGGAATGAAGAGGTGCTGCGTGTGCATGAAGCAGATTCTAAAAATGCGTATAATTTTACGGTCAAAAAATTCACTAAGAAGTTATCCTGATTCGCTTTTTCGGGTTAACGTTATTTTGAGGTGCTGGCACTAAAACATTTTTGCTATTCTTCTAAGGTGGAAAAATCTAAATTTCACGAACCTTTATTTTGTCGAAGTGCTTCTTTTATCGTAGCGTTCACTTTGATATACAGCCTTTAATTCTGTAACTTGTTTAAATAATAAAGAAGCCCTGTTTTTCTGATATACATGCTGTTCTGAACCAAATCAACTTCAATAGAAGGAATGCCTGTTGTCTTTTCGATCAAACTGATAAATCATCTTTTTTCTCAAATCCAAGATCTTAAAATACACTGTTTTTACAATCAATTTCAATTTTAAATTAGACTAATCTATCCACTTTGAAATTACTTCACTACTTTTACCGAAAATTACGAAAACAATGTTTACAAAAGCATGTGAGTATGGCATTCGTGCCTGTATTTTTGTAGCGCTTAATTCGATGGAAAAAAGGCGTGTCAGTTTAAAAGAAATTGCACAGTCTATTGATTCACCCGAATATTTCACCGCAAAGATTCTTCAGAAACTCGCCAAGGGAAAAATAATCTATTCCGTTCAAGGAGCACAGGGAGGTTTTGAGATGGAGGAGGCGAAGATTAGAACGATTTCCATTGAAGATATTGTTTTGGTCATTGATGGTGAGGTAGCCTTTACGATGTGCGTTCTTGGTTTGAAAAAATGTTCAGAAGTAAACCCTTGCCCTGTTCATCATAAATACAAAAACATCAAAGCTGATCTCAAAGAAATGATCAAAACCACCACGGTTTTCGACATGGTAGATCAAGTAAACGACGGACATTCTTTTCTGAAAATTTTTGAATTAGAATAAAGTAACAGCTAACAATCAAATTCGTGGATACAATCAGAATTACCAAGTGCTTCACCTTCGACATGGCGCACGCATTGAAAGGATACGACGGTCTTTGCCGAAACATTCATGGACATACTTATATGTTAAGAGTCACTTTAGCTGGCAAAATTAAACACGAGGACAGCAACCCTAAAAATGGTTTCGTATTGGATTTTGGAGACGTATAGGAAGAATAAACGCCCTTTTCACCCAAGTCCAACAGCTTTGGACCGCAGTTGACTCTTTCGACACCCCTGCGATGCAACCCAATCCGGCTGACGGGGAGCCAGCAACGCTGAAAATTTA
>JAAZLH010000347.1 GCA_012799415.1 Candidatus Epulonipiscium sp.
CTGATCCTGGATACCATGGCTAAAAATGAAAATAAGGTCGCAAAGATAAAGGGCAATCCCTACTTTCGATACTATTGGAGGAAGCAGAATAAAAATCTGCGCCTCAAAAGCCCATCCACTTGACCTTTTGTGAATGGGCTAGCCCTTTCCTAAAATCTATAGCTTCCTAAGAGATTTTACAATACTTAACTTCGATATCTTCTAAGTGGTAGAATATATGAACAAGATCCTCCCCGAAGTTTAGAAGTGAGTAACGAATATTGCTGCCTTCTTCTACTCTTTCTATAACTCTCTTTTCTACCAGGACATTTAGCTTTCTATTTAATTCCGTATGGCTCAGATATGGTATACTTTTTAGAATTTGGCTATATTGCTTGTTTCCCATATCTATTGATTTTAGTATTTCCGGTACCCATCTTAGTTTAATTAGATCCTGTACTATCTGAAAGCCGTTCGTTATCTTATTTCTCATAGTTTCACTCCTACTTGCCTACTAACATATTTGTTCCTTTTTGTTTCCTTAATTATATCATATAATATAATTAACAAAAAAACAGTAATACTAACCATGAAAAACTATTTAGGAGGGTTTTTATGAAACACTTAGATTTAATACAAAAATATCTATCAAATTTAGCCGTTATGAATGTAAAACTGCACAACATCCATTGGAACGTAGTAGGTAACCAATTTGTAGGAGTTCATGAGTTTACAGAAGGAATTTACGATGAACTATTTGAAAGCTTTGACGCAGTAGCTGAGTTACTGAAAATGAAAGGCGTATATCCTCTTTCTACAGTCGCTGAGTACTTAGAAAATGCAACTATCGAAGAAGTTAAGGCAAAAGATTTCTCAATTCGCGAATCTTTGGAGATTGTAAAGGCTGATTTGGAATCTATGAAGGCATTAGCAACGGAAATAAGAAATGAAGCAGATGAACAGGGAGATTTTGAAACAGTAGCCATGTTCGAAGACTATGTTGCATCCTTTAGTAAGCATGTATGGTTCTTAAGCTCCATGCTTAAGTAAACTATAGCAAATAGATATACAAGTAATAAAAAGTCCCACTTTCCCCTAAGGTGAGAGTGGGACCTTTTTTTTATTGATTTACTCCCCTCAAAGAGTTTGAAATTCAGCCCTAGCTGGGTTAAAATATTGTAACCGCATCTATAAGCCAAAGGATATAGACCAGGCTATAATTTAATGTTACAATTTAACCTAGCTTTGTTTTTTTCTAGGAAAGCCTAACTCATTTGCCTTTTATAGAGAAAATAAAAGCTATATTGCTCTTAGTACATAAGGATGTGATGAATTTGAAAGAAAAAATTAAAGCATTGAAGGCAGCCTTTCCCCATACTATACCTGTCCTTACTGGTTTTACTTTCCTTGGTATTGCCTTTGGTATACTAATGAATAGTAAGGGCTATGGCCCTGGTTGGGCATTTTTATTTAGTCTTATGACATTTGCAGGTTCAGCCCAATATCTAGGAATTACTTTTCTTACATCAGTTTTTAACCCTATATATGCCTTCCTAATGACCTTAATGATAAATGCCCGCCATATATTTTATGGGATTTCTATGCTGGACAAGTACAAGGATACAGGTAAATTTAAACCTTATCTTATCTTTGGCCTATGCGATGAGACCTTCTCTATCGTCTGCTCAGTAGAACCTCCAGAAGGCGTAGATAGAAACTGGTTTTTCTTTTTTATTACCCTGCTCGACCATTCTTACTGGGTCTTGGGTTCAACCTTAGGTGCACTCTTGGGTTCTTTGATTTCTTTTAGTGTAGAGGGTCTGGATTTTGTCTTAACCGCACTTTTTATTGTTATATTTCTTGAACAGTGGAAAGCTCAAAAGAA
>JAAZLH010000050.1 GCA_012799415.1 Candidatus Epulonipiscium sp.
AGATGAACAAAAATGTGTAAATCAAACTGCGATCATCTTGAATTGCGTCCAAAAGACAGTAAGTGCAGCGATAAGCTCATTTAAAAATGTCATGGCAAGGATAAGAAACAGTCTTGCATTGAAAAGGGTAAAGAAAAAGCATAAAAATTTGAATATGAAATAGATAGTATTCAAGTAGGAGTTCTATTCACTTTAAGTCATACAGGGAGGTAATTGTTTGAATATAATAGAAGTAAAAAATCTAACAAAAAATTTTGATGACTTTAAAGCAGTTAAAGGCATTAGTTTTACTGTTGAAAAAGGAGAAATATTTGGCTTTCTTGGACCTAATGGTGCCGGAAAAACAACCACTATCAATATGCTCACAGGTTTAGCAAAGCCATCCTCAGGGGAAATTATGATCTCAGGCCAGGATGGTATCAAAGATATTAAAAAAGTCCAAGAAATCATCGGCATTGTACCTGACGAAAGTAATTTATATGATGATATGGACGGTTTTGATAACCTTGTTTTTTGTGCATCTCTTTATGGCATGAAAAAGGAGGCTCGTGAAAAAAGAGCAAAGGAACTGCTCAAAGAATTCTCTTTAGATAATGCGGGCATCCGACCATTTAAAGCCTATTCAAAAGGTATGAAGAGAAAGTTAACTATAGCAGCTGGCATTATTCATAATCCAAAAATCCTATTTTTAGATGAGCCGACCACTGGCATAGATGTCGAAAGCGCTAGACAGATTCGAAGAATGATTAAGGAGCTCAATGATACAGGTACTACTATTTTTCTGACAACTCATTATATCGAGGATGCAGAGAGATTGTGTGATAGAATCGGTTTTATTGTGGAAGGAAATGTAATAAGGGTAAGTAGAGTTCAGACATTGATGGATGAAGCTCAGCAGGAAAACATCGTTGAATTCATAACAGATTCGAATGGCATAAATCTTGAAAAGCAACTTCTTAATACTTTTCCCAATATTAGTATAAAGTCTATCACAAATCATGGTATTCAAATCACCTCCCAAAATCAAATAGAACTTATGCCATTTATGAATTTCTTTGGTCAGGAAGGGATTAAAATTAACGAAGCCAAGATTATACGTCCTTCACTAGAAGAAGTTTTTGTAAAAATTACAGGCATGGATATTGATAAACTAAAAAAGGAAAAGGAGGAAAAAAAGAAATGAATAAACTAATGGCATACTGGAGCATCTTAATAAAAGACATGAAAAATTATTACTTAAAACCACCAAACATCAGCTGGGGCATTATTTTCCCTATTTCCTGGACTCTAATGTTTTTTATGCGTTCCAACGGCGATGTTGATATCCGTGATATTCTACCTGGTTTAATGGCACTATCAATCCTTTTTGGAACTACATCGATGCTTGCAGTCACGATTACATTCGAGAGAAAAAGCAGATCATTCGAACGACTATTATTGGCCCCTATAAGTTTAAATCTGCTAATGCTTGCAAAAACAACAGGTGCCATCTTTTTCGGGATTATTAATGCTTTTATCCCTGTACTTTTCGCTTCATTCATAGTTGATTTGTCTGACGTCAATTGGTTAACAACATTTATTGGAGTTGTTTTGATTGCTATTACCTCAACTTTCCTTGGCCTGTTAATTGCCGTTTCAGCGAGGGAGGTTTTTGAGGCTCAAACTTTTTCTAACTTTTTTCGATTTCCAATGATGTTCTTATGCGGATTATTTATACCTATTGAAAATCTTCCAGTTTTTATTCAACCATTATCTTATATCTTGCCATTAACTTATGGGGCAGACATGTTAAAGTCCTCAATTAATTCTGCTGGGTCTATTAATCTATGGCTTAGTCTTCTTGTACTTATTGGTTACGCCATAGCATTATTCAGAATTAGTACCCACAATATAAAGCAAAAATGGATCTATTAGATACTAAAAACCCGTGAGATTTTGCGGGTTTTAATACTCTATTTCTATCACAATAATATATATAAACCCTTCCACTTCACCTCCTTGAAATGGCCATGAAAAAAGCACCTATTTTATAGATGCTTTGATAATTATTTTATTCATTTATGTTGTAAAGTAATACTGCTAACAACTATTCAATTTTTAATAGTCTAGGATATAAGCGATCAATTCCAATAGCTCCAAATGGAGCCGTAATTAATATTGATAATACTGCTACTGTAAAACATCTTGGCCACAAGCTAATCCCATAGTTAGAGGAACAGTACCTATAGCTGCTTGCACTGTTGCCTTAGGTGCATAGGCTATCATACAAAATAATTTTTCTTTTTTTGTTAATTTTGTTTTAAGTAGGCTGATATAAACACCAATCATTCTCATGATTAATGCTACCAAAACGATAAAGATTGCAGGTAATCCAGCTTTAAATGCATAATTCAAATCTACAGTAGCACCAACTAATACAAATAAAAGTATTTCTGCTCCTACCCATAATTTGTTATACTTTGAAGAAAGCCTATCAGCTAATTTTGAATTTTTTCTTGTGATTATTATTCCAAGTGTCATTATTGAAAGTAAGGCCGATATTGTTACAATTCCTTCTAAACTTTTTTCTAATTCAAGCAATAAAAATGAAACACTAAGAATTATAATAGTCTTATTTGTATCTCTCATAATAAACTTTTTAAATAGCTTTGTTAGGAATAAACCTACTATAACTCCAACAATAATTCCTAATATAATAGATATAGGTATCTGTACAAAGTTTAATGGTGAAATACTATCACCCATAGCTAATGAAGTAAAAATAGTAAATAAAACTATTACAAATACATCATCTACCGATGCACCAGCCATAATTAACTGAGGAATGCTATTTTTTCTTCCATATCCTTCTTTTATAAGTTTAATCATCCTAGGAACAATAACTGCTGGAGATACTGCAGCTATCACACTTCCCATTATAGCTGCTTCTAAAGTATTAATACCCAGTACCTTAGGTGCAACTAATACAACTGCTATAATTTCAAAGCAAGCTGGTAGGAAACATATTAAAATAGCAGGTCTTCCAAACTTTTTTAGATCATTGATATCAAGAGATAATCCTGCTCTTGTTAGGATAATTATTAAGGCTACTTGCCTTAAATCAGTTGATATCTCAAGAATTAATGGATCTAATAAATTAAAGGCATAGGGACTTAATATCATTCCAGTAATAATCATACCTAACAAACTGGGTAGCTTAAGTTCTTTAAATACCCTTCCCATTATAAGACCCAACAAAAAAATTATTGCCAAGCTAGTAAGCATAAAAATCCTCCCTTATCCGCAGAAATAAAAAAACTGACAATTTCTGCATTGTAATTTTGCAGAAGTCATCAGCATAAAAGCGGTTTAGGCATATCTTTTGCCAAGGGAGAACTTCATTCCCTTAAAAAATTATATCATATTGGATTCCTTATTTCAAACCATCTATCTTTTCGTATGTGTCAAGTAATTGTGGGCAATTTTTTTATTTTTCCTGTTTTGATTTTGCAACCCTTGTTTTTGAGGTTTCTTATTTAGTCTCCACCCCATATTACATATTTTACCATGCCATGGTTGTACTTATTCTACTGTCTTTTTACTACTTTTTTAATTTTTATCTATAAATCAATTCTGTAAAGTTTCTGTAATTAAATAGGTTTTGTATAGCTTCTCTACCGTTAGTTTTGCTACTTCCTGCAAAAGGCATTAAACCCCTTTGAGTTG
>JAAZLH010000348.1 GCA_012799415.1 Candidatus Epulonipiscium sp.
AGATGAAAAGTGAGAATCAGCAGCTTGCGCTTATTGGTTTTACACTGTGTGCTGTGATTTTGCTTATTGGTATCCTAAATTTTATTAACACTACCATGACCAATATTTTTTCTCGCCAGCAGGAGCTTGCTATGCTGCAGAGTATAGGCATGACAGCTAGTCAAAGTAAAAAAATGCTTATTCTTGAAGGGATATATTATATGATCATGACATTCCTTGTCTTTACAACGGTGGGTTATGCCATCAGCTATTTTGTCGTCAATACTATGGTGGAGGGAAGTAGTGCATATACTTATCATTTCAGTTTTATGCCTTTTATGATTTGCTTCCCGGTATTGCTGATTTTGGCCTGTATGTTGCCGGTTTATATGTATAAAATTATTTCACGAGGAAGTGTAGTACAACGATTGCAAGAAAATGAGTAGAATAGTAAGTTTAATATATGCTCATTTAGGCATTGTTAGTTAACTAAATGTGTAGTTTTAAAGGTCTCCCAATGGCAGTTATGCCATTAGAGGACGTTTTTTAAAGCTACATAAAATTACAGTTAGGTTGAAAAACTACATATTTTACAGTAATGAACTTAGAACTATTTTTATGAACTAAGAAAGCTTGTCTTGCTTGTAAATGAATTGGATAACTTTAGTACTCCATCCATAAGTACGAATTAGTAGAAAAGAGCAATCTAAGAACAGAAATTTATTTTATTATTTGCTATACTAAAAAAAGAAAGGATTGTATTAAGTGAATTATAGAAATGATATTGAAAAATGTATTGAATACATTGAAGCAAACATACAAGAGCCTTTTTCTGTTAAAGAAATTGCTGATAAAGCCGGTTATTCTGTATTTCATTTTAGCAGGGTGTTTCGTAGAATAATGGGCATGTCAATTATGGAGTATGTACGGAAAAGGAGATTATCATTAGCTGCACAGGAGTTGCTACAGGCAGAAAAAATAATTGATGTTGCTTATAATCATGGGTTTGATACAGCGAGTGGGTTTTCTAAAGCTTTTCGTAAAGAATATGGTTATAGCCCTTTACAATACATTAAGCGGATGAAACCGTTTTACCAACAGGGTATTTCAGATATGAAAGGAATATACACGAAAGAACCTCAAATTGTATCTAAACCAGCTTTTAAGGTTGCTGGATATGGAATTAAAACAAATATAATAGGGAATTCATATACATCTGATATAGGGGCATTTTGGGATAATTTTAATGGTGAAAATTTGGAGGCAAAATTATATGAGATATTAAATCCGATAAGACATGGAGAAATTGGAGTTTGCATGCTTACTTCCGAATGGGCAGATATCATTTATGTACTTGGAGTAATTGTTGAAAATTTTTCAAAAGC
This sequence comes from Candidatus Epulonipiscium sp., assembly GCA_012799415.1. Taxonomy (GTDB): domain Bacteria; phylum Bacillota; class Clostridia; order Lachnospirales; family JAAYNZ01; genus JAAZLH01. The sequence goes on from JAAZLH010000348.1 coordinate 1,365, forward strand.
AACGGATGATATGATGCTAATTGAAATACCAGAAGCGGAATATGCGGTATTCGAGACCCTACCGGTCAATACTGTCCATGATTTAGAACAAAGAGAATTTGCTCAAGTCATAAAAAATACATGGAAATATATTTTTGAAGAATGGTTTCCGGATAGTGGTTACTGTTATGATGAAGATAAATATGATTTTGAATACTATGATGAGCGTTGTCATTTCCGTCCGGATACTGTTATGGAAATATATATCCCAGTAAAAAAAGTTTAGGGGGCATATTTATGGTCAATTATTATGGAAGCCTGTGTACCAAGATGTATGAACTTTTACATCCACAGGCACCACAAGATGAATTAGAATTTTACTTATCCTATGCAAATAAAGATCAAAAGATATTAGAAGGATTGTGTGGAAGTGGGAGATTTTTTCTACCATTTTTGCAGAAAGGATACAATATATCTGGATTTGACTCGTCAAAAGAAATGTTAGACGAATTGATCAAAAAAGCAGCTAATGCAAGAGTATATCATAATACGGTGGATACTTTTGATATAGAAGAAAAGTTTGACTATATCTTTATTACTTCAGGTTCAGTTTCTCTTTTTACAAAAGATAATGATTGCTTTGACTTGCTATGCAAAATGAAAGATTATTTAACGGTTACAGGTAAATTTGTCTTTGCTGTTGCAACTACAGCAGCAGCTGAAAAAGACACTTTTGAATTTAATGAAAGCCGTAGCGTTAAAACAGATGAAGGCTATAGATTAGCATTGAAATTAAAAAACTATTATGATAAAGAAAACAAAATCCAATTTTCACCTAGCTTATATGAGCTATATGATGGTGAAAAACTGCTACAGACAGAGGAAATGGATTTCCAAATTCGTTTATACGACTTTGGAGAATTGGACCAACAAATTTGTAGAGCTGGTTTTAAGAATATTATTGTATATAAAGATTTTAAAAAG
>JAAZLH010000349.1 GCA_012799415.1 Candidatus Epulonipiscium sp.
AATGTTTTAAGAAGCTTTTGGAGATTGTATTTAAGTAAAGTAAAGAAGGGGCAAGGTTCGAATCAAACTCTAAAAAGCCCAGATAAAAGGCGAATTTTTCTCGATCTTGACCATGTTTATTATAAAGGTCTAGTAGTTCTTTGTTTTTTTGAGTTACTTTGCTTGCTCTTACAGGTTCAAGCTCTAGACTAAAACCTTGTTGAGAGAAAGTAGCTATTAGTTGTTTATTATTTGTTTGCATAATAACCTCACTTAATTACGTTGATTATATTATAGCATAAAAGCCTAAGGCCTTTCGGTGATAGATAATTGGAAAAACAACTCGAACACATTGCTTTGTACATACTTATAGGGTATAATTATATTGAAATTAACATACCATGTTAATCGAGGTGTTGCCGTGAAGGTTATACTTTCGGATAAATTAAAGAAAAGCATAGGTGAGGATTATCGCCATTTAAATAAAAAAGCGGGACAGTATAGTCGGGTGTTCAAACGGAGAATTAATGAAATTAAGTCTATGGCAAATTGCGGTGATTACTTGCGCTACGGACTGGGAAATCCCCATCTTTTAGATGGCGATTTCGAGGGACACCTCGGGGTAAATATAAGCAGTAATTATCGATTGATTGTAAGGCTCTGTACTTCCGACTACTCTCCAGAGTCTTTAGCTGCATGTGATAAAGTCATTATTGAAGGAGTGGTGGATTATCATGGTAAACGTTCGTGGATTATCCCGTGATTTAATTATTCACCCGGGAGAAACTTTAAAAGAGGCGCTTGTGGAAAAGCAAATGACTCAAAAAGAGCTTCCTGCGCGAACCGGCAGATCCGAGGTCCAGGTTAGTAGAGTTGTAACAGGCGCCCCTATTACGCCTGATTTTGCCAAAAAGCTAGAATACGTATTAGATATCCCTGCTTATTTTTGGAATAATATACAGAAAAATTATGATCAAGAGTTGGCTGATTACAAAGATCGACATTCTATTTCAGAGAACGAACAGCGAATATACGTGAAAATAAAGAATGTCTTGGAGCAATTTTTAGAAGTACTGGGCTTAGAACCAGAAAAAGATGAAGTATTCGGAATTGTACAGGCTCGGAAATTTTTAAAGGTAGCAAATTTAGGGTTAATAACGGAGCCAGAACTGTCGGTAGCCTACCGCACAGCTAACTATGGAAAGACAGATGAACACATCAATTATGTATGGAATAAATTATGTGATGCTCACTTAGAGAAATATGAAGCAAAGCCGTTTTTAGGAATAGAAAAGTTAATGGAAGTAATACCTGAAATAAAATCTATGATGTTTGAAAAAAATATAAACTGTAGTGTGAAAAACTTGCAAAACCTATTTTCTGATTTGGGAGTTAGATTCGCAGTGGTTCGCCACTATAAAGGAGCCCCACATCATGGAAGAGTGAGTCGCAATTCTAAAGATGGAATAGATATTTGCGTCACCATAAGGCAAGGGCGGGTTGATATCTTTTGGTTTTCATTGTTTCATGAAATAGCCCATATCTTAAACGGAGATCTTGATAAGGAAATTTACTCAGCTAAAGATGACTTGGAAGCTAATAGACTTGCTGAATCCTTGCTGATTCCCTGTGAAGATTATAATAAGTTTAAACAGCAAGCTGATTTTAGTCTTTCCTCCATAATAGAGTTTGCCAAAAGAGTTGGTGTGCCGAGTTTTACAGTAATTGGTCGGTTGCAAAATGATAAACTACTGCGATGGAGCAGTTACAGAAAACAAATACGCTATTTAAAGTGGAAGGATAAGTGAAGTAATTTAGTAGTATGTAAGAAGATTTTAGCTTGTTTCTAGCGGTTTCTATTTGCTCAGTTCTGCCCATCTAAGTCATGATTTTGAAAATGTCTGATAATTTAAATTCTAGAACAGGAAAGCTTGGATGATTAAAAATCCCTTCAGAAAAGCGTGCAATAGACGGGTAGCCATCTTTTTTAATTGATGGCATTCAATCAGTTTATCCATGAGATCTACTATCCAAGCTTATCAATATGCCTCCCTGTTTTAGTGTGTAAGCAGACGCAACCATTATCAACCTTGAAGCATAGTTAGTTGCTTCCAACAAAAAAGAAATGAGCAATCGCTCTTATAATCTGTGTAGTAAAGGTCGCAATCTTACTCATGAATGTACAGAAACAAGAAAGGTAGTCTATGTCTGCGGCGATTGTAGCAGAAGCGTTCTTAAAGTGGGTATCTGTAGGTTATGACCTTAGTAAGAGAAGTTACGTTTGAAAATTCAGACGGAAGCCATAGATAAATGGGACAAACGAGTAAAAGGATGGATTAATAAATAGCACCACTTCAAGTATGAAGTGGTGCTAAATTATTTTTATATTTCTAATTAATATTTAAATTTAAAAAGGGATCATCTTCCACTTGTTATTTACACGCTTAAGATGAATAGGCGATAAGTCTGCATCAATACCTTCACCGATTATACCTGTTTCATCAAATTTACCGTTTGGATTGTTTGTGAGAATGTGTTCTAACATTTGTAGAATTTCTGGATCCGTTTCTTTTGTAATTAAGTTTGCGACGAGCTCAGGATCAAAGGTAACTTTTTGTGTCACGGTTCCTTTACTAATAATTGCTTCGTTTTCATCTTGAATGATAGCATCTTCGTCTTTGGCGGGCTCTATTTTGACTTCATATTTCGCTTCAATCATGCGCGAAACTTCAAATTCCGCTTCTATTTCTTCAGTCATCATTTGTTTATAAAGCTCACCGATGGCAGTATCGGGGAAATACATTAAATCTAAAACTCTCTTTGCATTTAAACTTGCATAGGCCTTACTATATTCTTTTAAAAAGGCGTCTATTGATTGTTCTTTGATAGTGTCCCTAGCTCCGTGGAATTTGTAATTCGCAGTATTGCTCCAAATAACTCCCGATAGCTATGAATCATGCTGTTTTGATTACCGCCTGATCATCGCTTTGGATCTTAAGCATTTCCAGTA
>JAAZLH010000051.1 GCA_012799415.1 Candidatus Epulonipiscium sp.
AAAAGCTTGTTCTCATTGTATTGATCAAGGATATCGTCTATACAAACAAACCGTAATTGGTGACTATACCCATGTATACCTTCAAGACCGAGTCCATGACCAGTTTTTTTCTAAATCGAAATAAGATATAAAAAAGCATCGGATTTTTTATCTGATGCTTTTCATATTTAAAAACTGAATTAAAACAATCTAGTTAAAATATACTTACCTATCCATTATAATTTAAACTCTAAATATATTTTAATTCTAATATGGTATGATCTAATAATTAAAAATGCTAAATATTAATTTCACTTTTGGCATATAACTCTGATTTTACCACAATAAAACTTCTCCAATTTTATTTTCTCCCTTTCCTCGATCAAATACAACTACATTTCCAAAACCAATACACCCATCTGCTTCAAACATATCTGTAGGAGAGGCATATTCTTGATGAGCTACAACTATTGTATATTTTCGACTTCCTTTTTGAATAGTTATCGCTTCTATCATAGAATCCAAAAAAGTAATTCCTTTAAAAGTAGATCTAACTGGTACCTTTTTGACCCATAATTTTTCTACATTTTGAATAGAAGATGTGGATAATACAGTAATAACAGACTGAAAACCCTTTCCATATATAGTCGTCTTTATTGCTTTATTATTTTCAATAAGATTATAATGTCTTGAAATTTTTGAATCTATTATTTCCTTTTTTACGTTTTCTGTTGCAAAAATCATTTCTACATAATTACGACTACTTTTATACTCTATCTGATCATTACATAACAATTTCCCCTTATCATTAAAATGAAAATATTGATTGTACTTATGCTTTGTCCCAGTATAAAACTCATCTACTAATATATATATATCTGGCTTTATATAAATAACTTTTCTATTAATAAAAATACTACCTGTACTCAAATCATAATATCCTAAATGTCCACCTTGAACGAATTCATATTTCTCTCGAATAATAAACTGTTGTTTTACTGGTTGACTTAATTTAGAACATTCCCAAGAATCTTTACAAATCGTAAAACTTACATCATCTACTACAATAGTATTATGTGCTGTAGAATTTTTAAAAAGATATCGTTCTGGTTTATTGACATAAGTATATCTACCTCCATCTACTAAAATATCTTCACCGTTAACAAATAAATCAATATGTAATTGATCTGCATGCCCATGACCTGCTCCTAAAGTTCCACAATGAAAATGGAGAAAATTTGCTTCCTCCGTCCATTCAGAACGCATATAATAATTTCCGCTATCATCTAATGCCTTTGATTTTTCTTTTGGTTCTTGAATTTTAAGATCATCATATTCTGCAATGGCCATATAACCTAAATCCCATACACAATCAAAATTTAACCGTTTATACCCACCAAATTTTAATATAGGATCTTTATATAAATAAGCACCCTTTGATAAAATATCCCTTATATCTGTATCATCACTATCTCCCTGCATAACTTGACAGTGATTTGGCTTTTTCCAATACAAATTCACATAACACATATCCTTTGTTTTTTCCCAAATAATAGCTGGAATATGAATATTATTTTTCTTTGCAAGAAAAAGTACATCTAAATAACAATGAGTCACCTCATTATGGTACATTGGAGATTGTTCCCAATGAGTACCATCACGATAAACTTGTATTTGTATTTCTTCAGCAAGTCTTGAAAGAGAAGTTTCTATATACTGTTTTGTTCGTTCACTTTTTGGCAACATGACTCCTACCATAAAAAGACCATGATTTTGAAGAACTCCCCAGTTACTCATCAATCGAAAAGAATCATAAACCTCCATTAAATATTCTGCATGTTGAATCATTGATTGATAAAATTTATTACAAACTTCATCCGTTAAATACTCACTATCTTTAAAATAAAAAAATGCTTTTAACCAATATTCACATCGTAATCCCGCTTCAATCGTTCGCCAAGCCAATTGACTTTTATTATCTTCTAATTTTACATTATTAATCCAATCACATAACTGATATATAAATGTTTTAGTATATTTCTCATTCTTTGTTAACGCATATGCTTGACCCAAACAAATCCAATAACGATGTCGATTTAAAGCATAAATCCATTCTGGATCGTCTTTCGGCATATACAACCAGTCAATCTTATTTTGAAATTGAACAGGTTCATAAGTTCGTTCCATATCCCATCTTAAATTAAATAAAAAAACTTGATTACAAATATCATCTGCTATTTTTATAATTTTTTTTGCTTCTTCTTTTTGATTTTCTAATACATATTTAGTAATTTTATCTATATCATCAAGGAAAAAATGCATATCCCTACGATGGAAAAAATCTTTTTTCACCATAATATACCTCCCATTAAACCCCTTACCAATATGTCTCCCAATCTTTTGTTAGACGCATTAATGCTTCCATAAAGAAATAATCTCCCCATATTGTACATTCATCCACACCACAATGATTACATGTATTATAAGGAGAACGTTTCGAATAAGTTCCATGTAATAATAAACCATTAGAAATAGAAAAATCATCTACAGCATAATGATCAACTAATGATTGAATCATTTTTCTTGCAATAGTAACATAATAAACTGCTTCATTTTCTGGTATATAATGAGCCATCTCTAATAGACCACAAGCTACAATAGCCGCCGAAGATGAATCCCTAGGTTCTTTAGATCCATTTGTAAATTCCAAATCCCAAAAAGGAACCATATCTTCTGGAAGTTTTGATAAATAGAAATTTGTTATATTACGAAAAATATTAATATATTCTTTTTTTCTCGTATAACGATAACTTAATGCAACACCATATATCCCCCATGCTTGTCCTCTAGCCCATGCAGAATTATTTTTATATCCTTGACAAGTTTCGCCATGACTTGGGGCACCTGTAACTGGATCAAAATAAAAAGTATGATATGTAGAATAATCATCTCTAACCACATATTGTAAAGAAGTCGTAATATGTTTATTAGCAATGTCTGCATATTTTTTATCCTTGGTTACTTCAGTAGCCCAATATAAAAGTGGTAAATTAAGAAGGCTGTCAATAATTAATCGATAATTAGACGTACCTTCAATATTTCCCCAAGCTTGAATAAATTGTCCCTTATCTCGAAATCGAGTTAATAAATGATCTGCAGCCATTAAGGCTGCCTTCTTTGCATTTTTATCTCCTGTTAATTTATATGCAGCTACACAAGATAAAGAATATAAAAATCCCATGTCATGATGATCTACCTCTATCTTATTCTGTATTCTATGTAAAAAACTTTCTACTTGAATCAATGCAGCATATTTAAAAATATTTTCATGAGATTGTTCATACGCTAACCAAAGTTGTCCTGTCCAAAATCCTGTTGTCCAATATATATTGTCTATAGGTTGATAAAAATTATTTTCACTAGCAGCAAAAGGAAATTTATAAGTAAATAATTTCAAATTTCTTCTAACTTGTTCTACACACCTTTTAAAAACAAATTGAGCTTCTTCTGTTGTTATCGGTAAAATTATATTATTTAACATATTCCTTAACATCCTTTCCATCATATATTCTATATATTTTTATCGTATATAAAAATTACACTCAAATTCTTTAAAATAATTTTTAATTCTAAAGTCTATACTATAAACTAACACTTCATAACCATTATGATCTTTATGATGATGTTGCATAATAAAGGGTAACATTTGATCAGGGTCAAAATAAATTATTACTTTTTCTCCTTTTGTAGAAATTTTCACTCTATTATTTTGAATCACAGGTTGATAAATAGTAACAAAGCGTTCCACCACCGACTTAGGACAACTTACAAAAGAATAATAATCTGTTAAACGAACTCCCTCTTGACCTAAAAACTCAAAACGGCGTATTAATTTTTGTAAATTAGAATTTTCATATGCTTTTGCAATATTCATAGAAAGAATAGTATTACCTATATACTTTACATCATAAGCTCGATATTTAGCACCAGCACATTGTCCTTCATCATCAATAATAGGTACACTATGACTAAAAGAATGATTACAAAAAATCGAATAACGATTTTCATTAAAATAATCTTGTACGTATTCTCCACAACCTAAATCAACTAATAAAGCTTTCCCATTTTTCGCATAAATAAATGAACCAATATCGTTATGATTATGAGGTTCATTATTATGTCCTCCTTTAGCTGCAAAACCAATACGATCTCTTGTATGATCTCTACAAATTATCCATTGAGCATATGGCAATATTTCATTAGTAGCATTCAAAATAGAATTAGTACTATTTAAGTTAGTCCATAATAAATCTCTTAATCCCATACACCAACGATAAATCTGATCCCCTATATATGTTGATGCTGACGAATAAGGCGGCATTTGTACCTGTTCAAATTTTTGTACTAAATAACTAGTTATTCCCATTCGAAAATTATCATATTGAAAACCATCGGAGAAACTAACTGTACATCCTTCAGATAAGTAACATTTTTGTTGAAATTCTGCAATTTCTTTAAACTTTTTATCTTCTAAAAGATCTACTCTTCCTCCTGTTCTACGTTTCAATAAATCAGCAAAACTAACATAAAAACTAACTCCGTATGTCCAATATGACAAACCTTCTAGACAAGTACCGTCTTCTTCAAAACTATCAATAAACCGTTCTAACGTAGGCAGAATACGACTAATTATTTTAGCTAAAATTTCTTCATCCTCTATTAGATAAATAGAAACAACTCCTATAGAGCCAGCACATACAGCACACCAATTATTTTTCATTAATTCCCAATTATACATTTTGGGATATTGTATATATGGATCAATAATACGATGGAATATCTCTTTTTTTACTCGTTGTACTACCATTTTAGATAAACTTTTTTCTAACATATAAATAATTTCTGCCAAAGCAAAAGCTGTTTCCGCAGCAAACAAATCAATAGTATTTCTTCCATGAGCAGGAAGAACCCAAGAATATTCATCACAAATCGCCCATAAAATATCTTCTAATTGTATCAAATCTTCTTCTTTTTTATATAACCAAAACAACAAAGCAAAAGTCATTAATCTACCTCTTCGATCAAAATATTCTGTTTCAAATTTTAATCGATCCCCCACCGTGTAATATAACTTATAAAGACTAAATGGTAAGGAAGTAATTTTTTTTTCCCGATATTGCACAGCTAGATTATTTATATCACTAATATAGGTTTGAAGAAGTGGATTAGATAAAATATCTACTACTTTTTGTTGATCATGTAATTCAGGAAAAATTTTCTCCTTAGAAAATCCATATTGTTTCATATTTAATAATATTTCCATTAATTCTACTTGATCCATTTCTTATCACCTATCCTTTTAATCCTGTAGTGGCCACACCTTCAATAAAGAAATGCTGAAGAGAAATAAAAAGTATAATCACAGGAACTAAAGATACTAATGAAGCAGCCATAATAAGTGCATAATCTGCAGAATATTGTGCAATAAACATTCTCAATCCTAATTGAATAGTTTTTAATCTCTCAGAACTAAAATAAATTAAAGGCCCCATGAAGTCATTCCATACTGCCACAAAACTAAAAATTGTTAACGATGCTAAAGCCGGTTTAGACAGTGGTAACATAATTCGATAATAAATACCATATTCATTCAATCCATCAATACGAGCTGCATCACTTAATTCATTTGGAACACTCAAATAAAATTGTCGCATTAAAAAAACACCAAAAGCAGTAAATGTCTGTAACAAAATAATAGCTAAATGAGTATCATTCAATCCAAATCGACGCATCATAATAAATTGGGGCACCATATAAACTTGCCAAGGTACAGCAATTGTCCCAACATATGTAAGAAAAAGCATATCTCTACCTCTAAACTCTAATTTTGCAAAAGCATAAGCAGCAAAACTACTAGTTATTAACTGTAATATAGTAATAATAACAGTCAGTTTTACTGTGTTTTTAAAGAAAGTAAGAAAAGGAACTTTCGTCCATATTAATTTATAATTATTCCAAACAAACTCTTTAGGTATCCATTGAATTGGAAAGCGAAAAACATCTTTATCTAATTTAAGAGATGCAGATAACATCCAAACAAAAGGAAGTAACATAATTAAGGACAATCCTATCAATAATAGATACATACATATTTTACCTAAGCAGTTTTGTTTTTTTTGTATTGTTTTTTTCATAGTAACCTCTCTCTCTACATATAACTAACCCATTTCTTCTCCATCCTAAATTGAATAATAGTAATTATTAATACAATAAAAAATAAAACCATAGCAATAGCACTCGAATAGCCATAGCTAAATTCTTTAAATGCAGTATTATAAATATGAGACACTAATACATTTGTAGCTCTACCAGGTCCTCCACCAGTCATTACAAAAATCAAGTCAAAGACTTTAAAACAAGAAATAGTAAGCATAATACTTACAAAAAAAGTAGACGGTGTTAACATCGGTAATGTAATATTTTTAAATAGTTCCCATCGATTAGCTCCATCAATTTCAGCTGCTTCATACAAATGAAGTGGAATTCCTTGAAGACCAGCAAGATAAATAATCATATAATACCCTACATTTTTCCAAACACTTGCCATAATTACTGTTGGCATAGCCCATTTTGTAGAAGCAGACCACTTAGGAGGATTGATCACACCTAATGTACGTAAAAATTCATTTACTGGTCCCATAGTAGGATGAAATATCATATTCCACACAACTGCAACGGCGACAAGAGAAGCTACATATGGAAAGAAAAAAATAGCCCTAAAAATATTTCTACCCATAAATGATTTATTCAAAAGTAATGCAAGACCTAAAGAGCAAACCAAAGTAATAGGTACAGTTCCAATAGCATAATAAAAAGTATTAAATAATGCTATTTTAAAAGTTTCATCTGTTAAAAGACGTTTAAAATTACTCATTCCTACAAAAGTGATCGGATTCGCTCCATCCCAATTCATAAATGCTAAAATCATTGCAAATAACATCGGAAATAAAGTAAAAATTGCAAATCCAATAAAATTAGGAATTATAAACGAATAAGCAACTAAATTTTTTTTAATTTCCTTTTTTGCTGTTTTTTTCATTCTATATTTGCTTGGTATTCCAAGCATCCTCCTTTTCTATAATGAATAGAAAGATTATCGTTTTTAATTATAATCTTTCTATTCATACTATTTATTACTTTTTTATTGATTTAATACTTCTTTCACTCGTTTTGTCATATTTGCTAAACCTTCATCCACTGTTACTGATTCTGTAAGAATTAACTCATGTTCTTCATTTAAAATCTGTTCAATCATATTAACTTTTTCATGCATAGGAAGTTCTAATCGAACAGTTACAGTTTCTAATGCTTCTACACTATCTTTTGGAAAACCATCCATATTCGCCAAAGTATCTAGAACTTCTTGATTCCGTATAGCTGGTAATGAACCCTCTTTTGCTAATACTTTTGCTCCTTCTGGGCCAGCAAAAAATTTAATAAAATCCCATGCATCATCTTTATTTTTAGATTGAGAATTAATAGCCAATGAGGCTAATGTACCGGCTGTTGTACCAGCCTCTACCCCTTCTGGATGTGGAAATTTAACAATCCCCCAATCTACATCTGTTTCACCTTCTTTAATCTTACTTATTAATGTTCCCATAAACCAAGTTCCCATTGGCACCATAGCAACTTGTTCATTAAAAAAAACACCTGAATAATGAATATTACCAGCTTTCAAAGAAGCATAATCCATAATAGTTTGATTTTTTTGCATTCGTAATATCATTTCATATATCGGTTTCATAAAAATATAATCTTCTGCAATAACAGTGTTTTTACCATCTTGAACAGTAGCTAATTGAACAGTTGATCTCCATGTATGATGAAGAGCTCCATAAATTCTATCTGCACCAGAACCTGATGATATTTTAGTCGCTAATTCTTCATATTCATTCCATGTCATATCATTGGATGGATATGGTACTTTAGCAGCATCAAAAAGTCCTTTATTATAATAAAGTACCCAAAAATCACTTCGGAAAGGAAGAGCATAAAGATTACCATTAACTAATAATTCATCTGTAATTCCACTATATTGTTCTAAATCAAATTGTTCTTTTTCGATATACTCGTCTAAAGGATCAATTTGATTTTTAACAAGCATAGCTGAATAACCTGGAATATCTTTAACCGAAATCACATCTGAATCATCTCCACCTGCTAACATAATAGAAAGTTTATCTTGATATTCATTAGCTGGTATATCAATAATTTCAATATTTACATTTGGTCTTTTCTTCTTATATGCATCTAAAATCGGTTGGATATACGTTGTATTTGTTAAATCCCAAAGTACTAGCTTAAGATTTACTTGATCTTCCTCTTCCTTTATTACAACATTACTCGAATTGTTAGACTGCAGTTTCTCCTTTTGTTGACTCTCTTTAGAACAACCCATAAAAAAAGAACTTACAAAAATTACTGTCAATAATAAAGCTACTAGTCGTTTCATAATCATTTCTCCTTTTCTTCTAATTTTAAAATTCATATTAATTTAGGTGTAACTTTATTATAACTACAATCTAACTTTGATAAAATGTATAAATCTTTGTTTTTGTTGTTATTGTATGAATTTTATTTTTAAAAATTAAATATTTATCTCTTTTTTATATATAGCATATACTTTTCTACTATTTTATAATTTTTTTACAATATAATTCTATATAAATTCTATTGTTTGAAGTAAGTTTATTGACATCTTATATAAAAATCGCTACTATGAATATATATTTGTTTTTAAATTAAAATGGCTTTAAAATACATATATTAATTATTTAAAATAAAGCGGTGAAATTACCATGAAAAATTATTTTAAAAGTTTGAAATCCAAAATACTATTTTATTGTTTTGCTTTTACTATTATTATTTTATTTATTATGATCTTCATATGTTTAATTACCTTTAATAATTTTGCAAAATTAAATACTATTCAAACTACAAATTATAACTTACAAATTGCTATGGATAATATTGATACTAATGTCTCTGCTGTTATGAATATAGCTCATTGGGCTTCTACCAATAATTATGTATCTACTTTTATTTCTTCCAATGATACTTATACTACTGATTTAAAATTCAAAAAATTAGCCGCACAAAATGCGTTAAAAAATCATATGTATAGTCTTGGAGTAGACCATTATATTAATAAAGCTATTATTTACTCTGAAAAAGGAAATTCTATTCAATTTGGTTCCTCCTATGGTGATCGATCAGATGTTCAAGCTTGCATTTCTTTTCCCTTTTTCAATAAATTAAAAAATACTGATAAAATTGAATGGATAGGTATATTTGATGAACCATTTTATAATAGTAATCAAAAAAAAGCGATTCCTATTATTCAAAAAATTAGTACAAACTATCAACAAGCTCCTTTAGGTTGGATCTATATTTCCATGAATACCAATATTATTACTGATTTTCTTGTACCATATGATTTTGATAAAAACAGTACGCTTTATCTAAAAATTGGAAATAAATTATATGATATATCTGATCGCAAAAACTTTATCGAAGTGGATACCACTCTTTGTGATCTAATAGAGCATAACTATAAAAAATATAAAAATTCTACCTATATCGAATGGAATGATAAAGTAGGTTCTCATACTGCTGTTTTCTATACCTCAAATATATTAGGTTGGACATTGATACAAACTCTTTCAAATAATCATTTTATTATAAAAAACAAAATTTATATTAATTTTCTTTTTTTAGTTACAAGTGGTATTCTACTACTTGTTATTTTGATAGTTTTCACTATGAATCAAATTATCACCCATCCTATTCAAAATATATTAAAACAAATTAATCGTATTTCCTTAGGAGACTTTTCCTACAATCCTTCCATTGAATCCGATAATGAAATTGGATATATTGGAATTGGCATTAATAAAATGTCACAAGATATTCAAAAATTAATTACTAACAAAATCGAATTTGAGAAAAAACAAAAAAACTTAGAACTAAAAATGTTACAAAATCAAATTAATCCCCATTTTTTATATAATACATTAAATACAATTCAATGGATGGCAATGATACAAAAATCCACCGGTATTACCGAAATAGTCAGTGCTTTAGCGAATCTTTTGAAAAATCTATCAAAAGGTACAGATGAATTAATTTCTCTACAAGAAGAAATCGATTTATTAAATGAATATTGTACAATACAACAATATCGTTACGCTGGTCTTTTTACTATTCATTATTATTTTGAAGATCCCTTATTAAAAAAATGTAAAATTATTAAATTCACTCTTCAGCCTATCGTAGAAAATGCTATTTTTCATGGTATTGATCCAAAAGGAACAACAGGACATATTCATATATGTGTAACCAAACCTTCGAAAAATCTTCTTCAAATTTCTATAAAAGATGATGGCGTTGGCATGACTCAAAATCAAATCAAAATGTTAATGAATGGATGTATCGTTAATAAAAAACAGTTTAATAGTATTGGTATTAAAAATGTAGATGAAAGAATTAAACTTACTTTTGGAGATAATTATGGAATTACTATTCATAGTATTTTAAAAGAATATACAGAAGTGATTATTACTCTTCCCTTTAAATTAAAAAATCAAGAGTAGAAAAGGAGAATTGTAAATGTATAAATTAATTATTGTTGATGATGAACCTCTTATCCAAGTAGGAATTAAATCAATGATAAACTGGCAAAAACTCAATATTAAAATTTGTGGTACTGCACACAATGGAAAACAAGCTCTTGATTTAATGGATAAAAATCTTCCTGATATTGTGATAACAGATATTAAAATGCCTATTATGGATGGATTAGAACTAATGTCCCAATGTAAAAAAAGATATGATTATCCACCCGTCTTCATTATTCTTACTAGCTATGATGAATTTCCTTTAATTCAACAAGCTTTACGTCTAAATGCTATCGATTATATTATTAAAATGGAGCTAAATGAACAAACCTTACAAAATTGTATCAAAAATGCGATGAAAAAAATAAAAAGAGAAATTGAACCTAAAAAATTAAGTTCATATATTTCTGAAGACTTATTTACTAATCAATTTCTTTTACGTCTATTAAATATGCATTATACTCCTGCTAATTCAATTAAAAATTATCTTCACCAAACTCCTGCAATATTAAAAGGAAAGTTTTTTTCTGTTACCTTTTTCAAAATTAATTTTTCTTATAATAACATTACCAATGATGAACGAATACAATTGTACAATTATATTATTCAGATGGTAGAAGAAATTATTAGTCGACAATTTCAAATTAAAACTGTTCCTATTGATAAAGATAGTTTTGTAGTTATTTTAGCTCTTAATCAAGAAGATATCTATATAATTAAAACAATAACTACTACACATCAAATGATCTACAAATACTTTAATATCCAAATTTTTATAGGAATTGGAAATGTATATAAAGATCTTACCCAAATTTCTAATTCCTATTATGAAGCTATGCAAGCACTACGACTCACTTCAAAAAATCAACCTGTTATCTATTACAATGAAATCGAAAAGAAACTTCTCTACAAAAATACATTTAATACCTTTGTTTTTCATCAAGCACTCACTCAAGCTTTAGATGAATTAAATATTGAAAAAATAGAATGTATTTTAAACGAAATTCTTGATCTTCTTAATAATTATACAACAAGATATCTTCAAGCTTTTGATGTATGCTCAAATATTTTATACATTCTTTTAACCATGCTAGACTCTGCTGAAGAAATGCTTGAAAATATTTTCATTGATGAAAAAGATAGCTATCAATCAATCTATCGTCAAAATAATATTCCTGCTCTTACAACATGGCTTGAAAAACTAAAAAATGGTTTAGTATTAGAACTTAATAAAAAGAAAAATGAACATTCTAATTACCTTGTAACAGCTGTTCAAAAATATATTCATAATCATTATACCGAAAAATTATCCTTACAAGAAATAGCTACTAAATTTAATGTTAGTCCTAATTATTTAAGTTTCTTATTTAAAAAGTATAGTAATATTAATTTTTCCAATTATGTATCTAGCGTTAAAATTCAACATGCAAAAACAATGTTAGTCCATAATAAGATGAATATTCAAGATATTTCTGAATATCTAGGATTTAATAATCCTTATTATTTTAGTAAAGTATTTAAAAAATTTACTGGTCATACTCCTAAAGAATATCAAATTAACTCTATTATAAAAAAATAAGATGGATGGTGAATTTATGAATACAATTGATTTACATGTACATTCTACAATATCTGATGGAACGATGACACCTAAAGAATTAGTTTTTTATGCAAAAGAAAAAGGCTTGACCGCCTTTGCT
>JAAZLH010000350.1 GCA_012799415.1 Candidatus Epulonipiscium sp.
GTATGCAAAATAGTGATTAATTGATTAAACTGCTTGTCAGTAGAATGGTTTACCATTTTAATATTTATTTGGAAAATATTATGTGTTTATTTATAGGAAATCTCTCAAATGATCAGAAATGGTGTATACTAATTTAGAAATAAAAAAGGACACAATAAAAGAGCGAAAAAGTGGATTTGTCATGACGTTGTATATGAAGTTCTTGTTTTATTTGTTAGACGGCACTATCTGATGGTTAAGAAAGAATACTGGATACTGGTGCTATCCATATCCCATTGCCTTTCGATACTATTCAAATAGTGTATTTTTTTTGTGATATACTTCCAGAACCAATATAGAAGCACTACATTTAGACCATTAGAGAGGATTATATTCGAAAATAAAAGAATTGAGTTGTGTCAATCCTGTAAAGAGGACAAAACTTGTACTCTTCATTGGGTAAGTGTAAGTAGTAGAAAAGCTTTTTTCGGAGGATAGTGTCTGTCGTATAGATAATAATAACGAAGTATTTTAACATGGTTTCAGGGATATGAATAATTAACCTTTTTATAAAGTCAAGGGCAGGAACTGCTTCTGATCTATCAATACTATAGAAAAGGATAAGATTTTATTTAACAAACGAATATAGACAATAGTGCGCTGCCTTCCATTAGGCAGCGTTTTGCTGTGGTAAAAGTAGAAAAAACAAGGAGGATATTATGGCTACTTACATTCATTTTACAGAAGAACAAAAACAAAGAGCTAATTCAGTTGACCTTGTAGAATTTTTGCAAAGACAAGGTGAAAAACTATTGCCATCAGGTAGAGATAAAAGACTTGTAAGTGACCATAGTATAACAATTAGAGGTAATGAATGGTATGATCATGCATTAGAGCAGGGAGGTCTCGCTATTGATTTTGTACAAAGCTTTTATGGTTTATCTTTTCCGGAGGCAGTAACAAAACTTCTTGGTGGTGAGCAAGGTGAAGTATATAGCAGAGTAAAAGAAAAAAAGCAAACGGAACAAAAACCTTTTGTACTTCCACCAAAGAATATGGATATGAGAAGGGTTTTTGCCTATCTTATTAAAAATCGTCACATTGATCGTGAGGTAGTAAGTTTCTTCGCTAAACAGAATTTACTCTACGAGAGTTGTGAACAATCAGCAGATAAGATGAAAGAATATCATAATGCAGTATTTGTCGGCTATGATGAAAATGGAGTTCCCTGTCATGCTCACAAACGTGGGATTTATTCTAATGGTAAAAGCTTCAAAGGTAATGTTGAGAGCAGTAATCCTTGTTATAGCTTTCATTACACAGGAACAAGTAATAGGCTTTATGTATTTGAAGCACCTATTGATATGATGTCTTTCATTACAATAAATAAAAGTACCAATTGGCAGGAACACAGCTATGTCGCATTGTGTGGAGTATCGGAACAAGCAATGCTTAAAATGCTCTAAATTAATCCTAATTTAAATCATGTTCTACTATGTTTAGACCATGACGCAGCCGGGATTGAAGCAAGTGAAAAATTTCAGGATTTACTTTCTAAGAAAGGAATTGAATGTAGCAGATTACTCTCTAAATGCAAGGACTGGAATGAGGATATTAAGAAAAGCCTTAGTCTCCCAGCAATTCCATTAGAGGAACACCCACAATATATTATTCGTGATGAGGTTTGCTCTGAAATCCAAAAGCATATTATTGAAATTGATAAGAATGACAATTCACTTTCAAAACTAAATACCTTATTTCAAAAATGTAATATTGATGATACAGAGCAGATGGTTGAAAATTTTAAACAACTGTCTGCTCTTTCTTTATGCCTTGCATCCAATGAATACAGACAGATGGGTTATCCCTCAGAAATGGATAAATTGCTATTCAGATTACATGACGGATTTAAGGCATATGAAAATCGCAGTAAACTTAATAACCGTTTACCAGATATTCAAAAGGAAATTAAACAGATCGGAAAACAGCAAGGTATTGTCTGTGAAAATGAAAAGAAAGTTATTGCCAGGAGATATGAATCTATTGCTGGGCACTGCCTAAAGGCAATTATTACTATTGAAATGCAGCAACAAAAGCAAGAGCAAAAACAAAAACAGTTGATGATGATGTCATAAAAATCTATGTGACAGGTTTAATCTTGCTTAAAATATTTTAGAAATGGAGGCAAATGTAATGCAATCACAGGTATTATTATTAATAGGAGTGAGCGCTTCAATGTTCTTAGTTATTGGTGGGTTGTCTTTACTTGCTCATTATTATACCTTAAATGGAATCAAATCTAAAACAGTAGGTGATGGCCAACATGGAGTTGCTCGTTTCGCTACACAAAAGGAAATTATTAAAACATATGAGCATATTCCTTTCAATGTATCACAATGGAGAAAGGGTAAGAATCTTCCACGTGATGAGAGTGGTAATTTGATACAGGGGTTAGTGGTTGGATGTAAAGGAAATAAAGGAGATATTGTAGGTCTTGTAGATACAGGAGATGTTCACTGTCTTATGATTGGTGCAGCAGGAGTTGGTAAAACAGCCTTTTTTCTATATCCAAACCTAGAATATGCATGTGCAAGTGGGATGAGTTTTATAACTACTGATACTAAAGGTGATTTAGCTAGAAACTATGGGGCGATAGCGAAAGAGAATTACGGATATAAAGTTGCAGTTATTGATTTAAGAAATCCCACACGCAGTGATGGAAATAATCTTCTGCACTTAGTAAATAAATATATGGATGAATATCGAGAGAATAACAATAATCTATCAGCAAGAGCCAAGGCAGAAAAATATGCAAAGATTATTTCAAAGACAATCATAAATTCAGGAGGTGACAGTTCAGCTTATGGGCAAAATGCATTCTTCTATGATGCGGCTGAAGGACTTCTGACAGCGGTTATTTTACTGGTAGCAGAATATCTGCCTCCTAGTGAAGAAGATGGACTTGTAATAGATACAAGACATATCATCAGTGTATTTAAATTGGTACAGGATTTAATGGCTCCAAGCAAGGTAAAAGGGAAAAGCCAGTTTCAATTATTAATGGATAAACTTCCACCTGATCATAAAGCTAGATGGTTTGCTGGTGCAGCTCTTAATTCAGCAGAGCAGGCAATGGCTTCTGTTCTTTCTACAGTACTATCAAGGCTCAATGCATTTCTTGATTCTGAAATGGAGCAGATATTGTGTTTTGATACAACAATTGATGCTGAAACCTTCTGCTACAAAAAATCTGCAATATTTCTCATTCTCCCAGAGGAAGATAACACAAAGTATTTTATGGTCAGTTTATTTTTGCAACAGTTCTACCGTGAGATGTTAACAGTAGCAGATGAAAATGGCGGTAAGCTCCCTAATCGTGTGATGATATATGCAGATGAAATAGGTACGATCCCCAAGATAGAATCCTTTGAAATGATGCTTAGTGCAGGACGTTCTAGAAGAATTTCCATTGTACCGATCATTCAATCCTTTGCTCAACTTGATAAAAATTATGGTAAAGAAGGTAGTGAAATTATAA
>JAAZLH010000351.1 GCA_012799415.1 Candidatus Epulonipiscium sp.
ATGATAATCATTTTATATCCTTTGATTTTTGTTGTCAGCGCATCTTTTAGTGAAACCATGTTAGTTATACAGGGAAAAGTCAGATTCTTACCTAAGGGACTTAATCTAGAAGCGTATAAAGCAGTTTTTAGAAATGAAAATATTATCACTGGTTATAAAAATACCATTGCATATACTTTTGTAGGAACCATAGTCAATCTTATTATGACAACCATAGGGGCTTACCCTTTATCACGGAAAGATTTTCGAGGAAGAACTATTTTCACCTTATTTTTTATGTTTACCATGTTTTTTAGTGGAGGTCTTATACCTACTTATTTAGTAATCAAAAAATTGGGTCTTTATGATAACTTTTGGGTTATGATTTTACCAGGAGCCATTAGTGTATGGAATATGACGATTATGAAATCCTTTTTTGCAACTAGTATTCCTACGGAATTACAAGAGGCGGCAGTCATCGATGGATGTGGTAATATAGGGGTTTTGAGAAAGATAGTGATTCCTTTATCTTTTCCCATTCTTGCAGTGATGTTGATGTATTACGGAGTGGCCCATTGGAACTCTTTTTTCACAGCTTTAATATATATACCGGATTCAAAAAAATATCCATTACAATTGGTTATAAGAGGAATTCTTATTCAAAATGATATGGCAGAAATGTTAGATGCTGATGCTGCAGTACAGCAAAAAATGTTAGCGGAAGGAATAAAATATGCAGTCATTGTAGTTTCTAGCCTTCCTGTATTGCTCTTATATCCTATCTTGCAAAAATATTTTGTAAAGGGTGTTATGCTAGGAGCAGTCAAAGGATAGAAGTAAAGGGAACTTAAAAATTCTACAAAAAGATTGAAGAATGATATCTTGTGTGTTAAAATATAAATATTGAGTTTCAGGAGGTGGAAAGATGTCAGCTTTAGTCGTTACTATGCAAGTTCTTTATGTTCTAATAGGAATTGCATTGATCTGGGTTGTATTGATGCAAGAAAGTAAATCAGGTGGTTTAGGTGCAATAGGAGGAAGCTCACAATCCTATTGGGGTAAAAATAAAGCAAGATCCTTAGAAGGTGCCTTTGAAAAATACACAAAACTAGGTGCAATTTTATTTATGATTCTTGCCTTACTTATTAATGTATTATTGTAAAAAAGCCCATTGTATGGGTTTTTTTATTGCCCTAAAATAAGTTAAGATTCAGTTCAGAGAGATTTTTAATTCCCGCTGAACGTGAAGATTTCGAGTTAAAAGCAATATTATGCTAACTTATAGCAAGTTTGTACATGAAACTTTATTCTATCTATTTTATAATGAATACATGAAGAGCATCATAGAACAAAAAGAGAATGGAAACTAAATCTTACTTTGCAAAAAGAAAGGTGTGTTATGATGGGGAAATTAAGAATTGCAATGATTGGTTGTGGAAGAATTGCAGAAATGTATAAAGAGGTTTTTAAACAATTAGAAGATCAGGTAGAAGTCGTTTGTGCAGTGGATCCAAAGGAAGAACGAGCAAAAGCTTTTGCATCTAACTTTGAAAATTGCATTCCTTTAACAGATTATAAAGACTGTTTTGAACATAAGATAGATGTTATGCACTTAGCCACCCCTCATAATCTTCATCCTATCATTGGATCTGATGCCATGCGCCATAAGATACATGTCTTAATTGAAAAACCTATGGCTATTACCTTGCAAGATGCTGATGCAATGATCCAAGTAGCAGAAGAAGAACAAGTGAAAATGGGGATCATTTTTCAAACACGATATGTAAAAGGATGTATGGATATTAAAAAACTAATACAAGAAGGAAAACTAGGGAAACTGTTAGCAGCAAGATCGTACTTATCTTGGAGTCGATCTGATGAATACTATTCTGAATCTGATTGGAAAGGAACTTGGGACCAAGAGGGTGGAGGTGTTCTTATTGATCAAGCCATTCATAGTATTGATCGTGTCCAATGGCTAATTGGAGATGACATTGAATGGATTGATGGGACAGTAGATAACCGTGATCATCATGCAGTTGATGTAGAAGATGTAGCAGAAGCTTTTGTTAAGTTTAAAAATGGATGTGTTTATCAATTATATGCTAGTAACTGCTATAGTTATGATGCTCCTATTGAAATTGAAGTTACAGGAACAAAAGGAAAAGTTGGGTTAAAACAAGACTTAGCTTGGGTGCATTTAGATGGAGAAGAATACTATGAAATTACAGATGGTTATGA
This sequence comes from Candidatus Epulonipiscium sp., assembly GCA_012799415.1. Taxonomy (GTDB): domain Bacteria; phylum Bacillota; class Clostridia; order Lachnospirales; family JAAYNZ01; genus JAAZLH01. Next base: position 2,221 of record JAAZLH010000351.1, read on the forward strand.
TGGTTTGTCTGTAGGGCCTAGTTATTGGGGCTGTAGTCATATTACTCAAGTAAAAGATTTCTATCGTTCTGTCCGTGAAGATTTACCAGTTTTCATTGATGGGGTAGAAGGAAGAAAAGCATTAGAAATTATAAAGGGAATTTACAAGTCTTCCATTGAACGGAAAAAAATATATGTTCCTTTTGAAGATGCACAAATTGTATCAATAAAAAATCATAACTAATTTTAGTAAAGAAAAGAATAAAGTAATATATAAA
>JAAZLH010000352.1 GCA_012799415.1 Candidatus Epulonipiscium sp.
GCTAGGTCTAATAAAATCTTTTTATGTCTGGCAAGGGTTTCACCTTCGCCCCTAGCTTCAGCTTCAATATCAGCCCTAGATTTTCTTAAATACATGCAGTACACAGTATTCACCCTTTTTACTTAACCCTTTTATAAATAATCTCATCATGTTTTGAGACTTCATCCTCTATATGAGTAAGCTTTTCGTAGGTTTGTTTATAACCATCAAATAGGGAATCGAGCTTTTTCCCATGGTCATTCTCAATATTAATAACAACCTTCTTGACACCGCTAATTTCACTCTCAATATCATCAATTCTTTTATTTACCTGTTTAAAACCTTCTTGCATATCACTATAAATTTTGGTCATTAGTTCAAATAAATCGTTATCTCTACTCATTATCTTATCCTCCTTACGATATTTTCGAAACTTGTTTCTTGTTTTGCATTATCATTTTACTCTTTCGAACAAGCTTAATCAACTCAGGTCTTTCATATACTATCACATTATTATTCTTTGCCAGTGTTTTAGCATTGGCAGTAAGGTAGTTATTAGTTATTACGACTGCAATTTCAGCATTATAATGAGCCTTCGAGGTAACCACTTCCTGAACAGCACTTAAGCCTATCTTACCCTTAGACCTTTTAGCTTGTACTACATATTTTTTTCCACCCTTCTCCATATAAAGATCAGCTCCATAATCTCCAGAATCAGGGGTTTTATGTACCGTATATCCTAGAATCTTAAACATTTCCTTTAAAAATACTTCAAATTGAATACCCGTCATATTGTCGATATAAATTATAGGATTTCCTTTTTGCTTTGTGGATTGATTAGAGCTTAATAAATCATACATAATTCTATCAAAAAAATTTTTGTCTTTTTTATCAGCTAGTTTTTTACGTAATTTCCTTTTTAAATCACCTATAATTGTAGCAATTAAGACTAGTATAAATGTGACAGCCAACATCTGTAAAGCAAATATAAGAATTTTGGATTTTACTTCCGCACTAATAAGTTGTAGCATGTTATATCCTCTATCCTTTGAGTTTTTTAATTATGCGTTTTTTTCTAAAGTGGACGATGTTTCGTCTTTGGTCTTATCCATCTCATCTTTTAGCTTTAAGAGTTTGATATACTTTTCTAACTCCTTTTTGCTTTCAGGGCTGAGGTCATCTATATTGTAGGAGTTATTTTCTTTTTTGGTGAGAGTACTTGGATTATCATAAACAGGGGTACGTACATTAGTACGTCCCAGAAGGTAATCAGTAGAGACATTGAAAAAATCGGCAATGACTTTTAGAATTTCATAGTCTGGCTGTCTCTCATTTGTTTCATATTTAGCAAGAGCATGGTAAGTTACTCCTATCTTTTTAGCAAGCTCTGTACGTTCCAAATCAATCTCTTCTCTTAATTGTCTAATTTTATCACCAATTTTCATACAACTCCTCCTTTTGTAATATTATACCATATGTCTAAACAATTGATATGTTTTTATACAAATTGGGTAAATGCATGTTGACATTATACAAATCGTCTATTATAATGTGAAATATAGACAGATTGTATAAGGAGGGATTTAAAGATGAATGCAAAATTACGCAAATGCAGGATAGAAAAAGGATTATCTGTTGAGAGAATGGCGCAAATCATAGAAGTTGCACCATCGACCTATTATAAATGGGAAGATGGGTCTAGGAATCCCAGCATAAAAAAGGCTATAGTAATCGCAAGAGTATTGGGCAGGACAGTAGAAGAACTTTTTTTTGACAGCACATTAGACAAAATGTCTAACGAAGAAGGTGCATGAAAGAATAGTACAAACTCTAATTTTCATATGCTGTAACAGATTTAATGATTGGGGGTTTTTTCATGACAAATAGAAATATTCCAATAGGTAATGTAGTTAAAGATTACAAGATAGGCAATACCAGAATTAAAATTTGTGATGATGCCTATAGGGATAAAACCCCAGAGGAAGTACAAGAGATTCTTCGGAGAATATCTCAAATTGGGTTTAATGCCTTACAAGA
>JAAZLH010000353.1 GCA_012799415.1 Candidatus Epulonipiscium sp.
CGTAGAAAGAACGGTAGGGAAGAACCATGGAAAGTCAAATACTTTGGCGTAGGAAACGAAAACTGGGGTTGTGGCGGTCACATGCGCCCTGAGCATTACGCCGATCTATACCGCCAATTCCAAACTTACATCCGTAACTTCGGGGATAATCAAATTTATAAAATTGCTTGTGGCGCTAATGTAGATGATTATCATTGGACTGAAAAAATTATGGCCCACATCCCCCTTTGGATGTTTAACGGCATTTCTCTCCACTACTACACCATCCCCGGAGATTTTTGGACAGGTAAAGGAAGCGCTACTGATTTTGATGAAAAAACTTGGTACTTAACCCTAAAAAAAGCTTTGCATATGGACACATTGATCACTCGCCATTCTCATATCATCGATCAATATGATCCAGAAAAACGCATCGGCTTAATTGTAGACGAGTGGGGAGCTTGGTATGATGTGGAACCTGGAACCAACCCCGGCTTCTTATACCAGCAAAATACAATGAGAGATGCATTAATCGCAGGAATTTCTCTTAATATCTTTAATAAGCATAGCGATCGGGTGAAGATGGCAAACATCGCTCAACTCATTAACGTATTACAATCCGTCATTTTAACCGATGGGGAAAAAATGATCCTAACGCCAACCTATCATATCTTCAACATGTACAAAGTTCACCAAGAAGCGATGTTGCTAGATAGTTTCCTAGAGACAAAGCAAATCGGCATTGAAGAAGAGCAAGTTTGTAACCTTCATGAATCTGTATCTATTGACAAAGATGGAGCCATCAACATTACCCTTTGTAATCTCTCCTTATCTGAATCAGCTTCTATTGAAGGCATTATTGTTGGAGAAAAAGGACCTCAGATTCATGGCAGTATTGTAACAGGTCGAATGAATGCATATAACACTTTTGAAAATCCAAACGTAGTAAAAGTCGAAAGATTTGATGATATGAAACTAACACAAGAAGGATTTATCGCAACCATCCCTCCTTGTAGCGTTGTGTTATTGCAAATCAACTAAAAACTTGATAACCTTTTCAATCTTCCCTATTTTTGCGCTAAGTTGTGTTATTACAGATTAAATAAAAAAACAAGGAGTCTATCGTGAGATATACTCCTTGTTTTTCACTTTTCTTCATATCAATGTACGCCTGGAATAGGCATCTTTCAAAATTTTTACTACCATATCACAATTTAAAATTGGGTGTTCCATCCTCATTCCAAGTAAAAGGCTTTACCCGAGTATGGCGATTTGGATCATATAAAGAATTACCTTGAATCTTTTTATATGACCTTGCATGATAAACTAAAATATCTGTAACACCATCTTCTGCCACAGTAAAACTATTATGCCCTGGACCATATTCTCCTCTTTCTTCATCAGTAACTACAATTGGTTCAGGACTTTTTACCCAAGATGCAGAATCAAGCAAATCACTATCTTCCGAAGCCGTCAACAGCCCCATGCAGTAATTACTATCGGTAGCACTAGCTGAAAAAGTAATAAAAATCTTTCCATTTCTCCTTATCACTGCCGCTCCTTCGTTTACCCAATAGCCAATTCGTTCCCAAGGATACTCTGGTGTTGCAATTAAAACCTGTTCTCCTTTAATAGTCCAAGGATTACTCATTTCTGCAATAAAAAGATCTGAAGGATTATTGGATCCCTCTCCTTTCTGAGCCCAAACCAAATAGCGAACACCTCTATGTTCAAAGGTAGTGGCATCTAAAGAAAAGTCCTCAAAAGAAGTTTTGTTGGTTGCTTCTTTTTGCATCATCCCTTTTTCCTCCCAAGCAGCTGTAAGAGGATTATCTCCCACTCCTTCCAATACATAAGGACGAATATTCCATTTGTCCCCTCCTAAACCACCCGCAGCAAAAAGAACATACCACTTGTCGTCAATAAAATGAAGCTCTGGCGCCCAAATATGAGCTGACATTTCTCCCTCTTCATGCCTCTCCCATATTCTCACTTCCTCTGCTTCCGCTAGCCCTTGGATGGTTGTAGACCTGCGTAAAATAATCCCATCATAGGCAGGAAGTGATGCAGTAAAATAGTAGTATCCATCTATATGTTTATAGATATATGGATCTGCCCTTTGTTCAATCAGTGGGTTTTTGTACTTCAATTTTGCATCGATAATGAATCATCCTCACTTTCTCACTTATGTTAAGTATTCAATAAACCTTTTTACATTTTTATTAAAACTAATTTTAGTATAGTTAACTTTCTACCAATAGTCAAGTTTCTCCACCTTTTAATTGCATTTTATGTTAATTAAATATTTATTTTTCTATCTTGTATCCATTTTTATAAACTAGTTTAATTTTTTTATAAACATTCTGTAGCAAGTACCTGTATTTATAAAAAATTTGGTTCTAAAAATAATAGGCAGGGGTATAAAGACACACTTCGCCCTTTTATACCCCTGCCTATTCAACTACAAACAATTTATTTATTTTTTGTTTTTTCCTCTACATAAACACCTAGCTCTTGGTAGTCTTTATATAATTTTTCATAAATTCGAACCATTTCTTCCTGTGGATAATAAGATACTTCGATTGGGCTAGCCATTTTCTCTTGAGCCTCTTGAACATTTTCATATACCCCACCAACTACAGCAGCAAAAATAGAGGCACCTAAAGCTACTGCTTGTTCAGACTCGCAAACTTTTACAGGCATATTGAGTACATTGGCTACAATCTGCATATTCAAAGGTGACTTTTTAGCTACTCCCCCTATGGAGATTACCTGGTTTATTTCTACACCCGATTCTCTAAATCGATCTACGATGGCTTTAGATCCAAAAGCAGTTGCTTCAATGAGAGCCCGATAAATTTCAGGCGCTTCTGTACCTAAAGTAATACCTGTAATGGCGCCTGTTAAGTTTTGGTTCGCATATGGAGTCCGACGCCCATTGATCCAATCTAAAGCCAAAACAGAACTTTCTGCTGGATTCACTTTCTTTGCCTCTTCTTCTAACTTAAATAAGATTTCCTTTTTAATAGCCTCAATTTCTTCTCTAGACATTTTTTCTTCTGGAATCAAAGCCAAGGGCCAAGAAATCAACTGTCTAAACCAAGCATATACATCCCCAAAAGCAGACTGCCCTGCTTCCATCCCCAGCATACCTGGAACAACAGATCCATCTACCTGCCCACAAATTCCTTCTACCAAAATATCTTTCATGGTTTCTATATCTTCAATCATAATATCACAAGTAGAAGTTCCCATGACTTTCACAAGGGTTTTAGGTTGAATATTTCCACCTACCGCTCCCATATGGCAGTCAAAAGCCCCAATTCCCACCTTTACTGTTTTAGGAAGGCCTAATTTTTCTGCCCATTCTTCTGATATCACTCCTGCACTTTGGTCTGCTGTATAGGTTTCTTTAAATAAACGATCTGTCAGACCATCTAATAAAGGGTCTAGTTGAACAAAAAATTCATTGGGCGGAAGTCCATTAAACTCTTGGCTCCACATAGCCTTATGGCCAGCAGCACAACGGCTACGTTTTATATCTTTGGCCTCTTGCACCCCTGTTAGTAAGGCAGGGATCCAATCACAATGTTCTACCCAACTGTAAGCTTCTTTTCTCACTTTTTCATCCACTCGCAAAGTACGTAAAATTTTAGCAAAGAACCATTCTGATGAATAGACCCCTCCAATATATTTAGTATAGTCTTCTCCTCCCCAATTTCGAGCCGTCCAATTGATTTCATCAGCTTCTTTTACGGCTGTATGATCTTTCCACAGAATAAACATAGCATTTGGGTTTTCTATAAAGTCAGGAAGAAGCGCCAAAGGCACCCCTTGCTGGTTAACAGCACATAAAGTAGAACC
>JAAZLH010000354.1 GCA_012799415.1 Candidatus Epulonipiscium sp.
CTTCCATTATTTTTAAAGGAAAAGGATATTGACGTTATTATAGCCGGCGGTATGGGAGAAACAGCACAGCAACTATTTGGTGAAAATGACATGGAAGTCATTGTAGGAGTACAAGGATTTTGCGATAAGATCATAGACCAATATATAGAGGGGAATGTAAAATCAACAGGTAGTATCTGTAGAGAACATCAACATGAAGGACATTGTAATGGATAATGGATATAAGGAGGATGAGGGGTGGCAAGGCCTAGAAGATTTAGAAGAGTAGCATTTTTCCCAGAAGATACGTATTTTGTACCTTGGGGCAAACCCAAATGCGAGGTAGAAGAAATAACTTTGCATATCGAAGAATTAGAGGCAATCAGGCTTAAGGACATCGAGAATTTAACCCAAGAAGAATGTGCAGAACGAATGCAGGTATCTCGCCAAACCTTTCAAAATATCATTGATGATGCTCGCCAAAAAGTGGCGAGGGCTTTAATAGAAGGAAAAGCATTACGAATTGGTGGGGGGTATTATACAACCAAACATTGTCGATTTATTTGTATGGATTGTGGCCAGCAATACCAAATTCACTTTGAACGAGATAAACAGAACTGCCCCATTTGTGGTTCAGAAAAAGTGATGTGTAGTAAAAAAGCAGGTTTTTGCAAAAAATGGTGTAGAAGAGAAATAGAAAAAAAATAAACATAAACCATCTCCAATATGCATAGAGGAGGTGGTTTTTTATTCTAGGCCGGAGTTTGAGAGTCAGATTTCTTAGAAAAATGTTTATTAATTACAAAACTTAAATCCTTTGCCGCATTAAAGTATTCTTGTTCATTGAAAGGGCTTAATCGATTATAAATAGCTCCTGCCTTTGGATTATGAATTTGATGATAATAATAATAGATTTCATTGGCTAATACAAAGGTAGGGTATTCTCTCCCTTGAAGTTTAAAGGTTGCTGCATAAGGTTCAAAAAGAGAAAGGTATTCTGGTGGAATGTAAACCAATTTATCTTTATGCAGATGTTTTAGACAATGAACATTTTGTACTGTTTTAGAAGTACTGTACCAGTGCTTTCTTGCTTCCCTACAATTATAACAACAATAAGAATTGACAAGGATTGTATACTGATACTCTTGAGGAAGTTCTTTTAGTCTACATAAGGCACGATTAAAAGGAAAATGGAGTACAATTTTATCATACATAGAATAGTCCTTTTCTGCAATGTCACTAGCAGATAGTGTTTTTGTTATAGAAGCAACTACATGGTATTTAGAATTTTTATTTTTGATGTACAAGGCTAGATCATCATTATTTACTACAAAATCCTTTATTCCTAAATGAAAATAATAATCCAATTTTTCTTTCGAAATCGGATTTAGATCTTGAAGTAAAATAGCGGGACGGTATCCTCTTTTTTGGATTTCATCAATATGTTTATCATATTCTTTTCGAGTCTGTGGAACTTGATAAGTCCATCCATTGACATTGATATTTTCCACATGACTTCTTGCATTGATACTATCTTCTTTAAAAAGAGATAAAAATAAAAATTCAATCCAATTCTTATCAATGTTTTCGTCTAAAAAATTCAAAAGTTCCAAGTCAAAGTTATAAGGAATTTCAAATTTTATCATGAATTCCATCTCTTTCCTATTATGAATATAAATGATTTGTAATCATTCCTCTATTATTTTAATCTTTAGATAAAAAATGTCAATAGTATATAAAATCAATAAAATCCTTATTGTGGGTTTTATTGATTTTCGTATTTAATGTTAAAAAATTAACGATATTTTAAAGAAAAAACCAGTTATTCAAATTTTTATTATTTTATTATCACAGTAAATATCTTTATATTCTTGGTATTTTTGTTGAAAATACTAGGTTTGTTAATGTTATGAAAATAGATAGAAAAAGTTGAAAAAATTATATAAGGAGTATACTGTAGATGTATAACGTTAATAAATTAACAAAATTTGCATAAATTAAGGGAGGGCAAAAGATGGAAGCTAGTGAAAAGGTAAAAAGTTATGCATTTAGTGAAGAACAAGTAAATAAACTGGATGAAATTATTGAAAAGCACCATTGTCAAGCCAAATTGATTCCTATGCTAGAAGAGATTCAGCAATTCCTAGGTTTTGTTCCTGTAGAAGTGCAAGAACGAATTGCTCAAAAAACAGGCATTAGTGAAAATGATATCTATGGCGTTGTTTCCTTTTATTCTTACTTTACCATGGAACCAAGGGCTAGGCACAGAATCCAAGTATGTTTAGGAACTGCTTGTTATGTAAAAGGCGGAAAAGAAATCGCTGATAAAATTGAGTCAACACTTCAAATTAAATTAGGAGAAAGTACACCGGATGGTAGATTTACCTATGAAGAAGCAAGATGTTTCGGAACTTGTGGTTTAGCACCTGTTCTGGTAGTAGATGGAACCGTTTATGGAAAAGTAAAACTAGAAGATGTAGATGAAATTTTAAGCCGTTATGAATAAATAGGGGGTGACTCATTTGGTAGTAAAAGATTTAGAAGGATTAAAACAAATAAAAAGTCAAACACTTGAAATACAATCTTTAGATGATACCAAAAATAAAAAAAGAATAACTGTTCATATGGGTACCTGCGGTATTGCTTCAGGTGCACAGGAGGTTTTAAATACATTTAAAAAACTAGTTCGAGAATCCAAAGAAAAAGATATCAAAATAGAAACAACAGGATGTATGGGAATTTGTTCAAAAGAACCACTGGTTACCGTTGAAATTATCAATCAAGAACCGATCATCTATGAATATGTCAACAGTGAAAAAGCGATGGAAATATTTAATATTCATATCCAAGAGGGGAAAGTATTAAGTAAATATGCATTTGCTAGAGGAAAAGAAAGTGAAATCGAAGAAAGAGTAGAAAATAACGGTACAATAAAAGGACAAGAAGTTCTTGATGATTCAATAAAAGGAATCGAAGAAATACCATTTTTTGGTCTTCAAAAAAGAATCGTTATGAGAAATAGAGGAGTAATTGATCCTTTTAAAATAAATGATTATATCGCAAGAGATGGTTATGAAGCTGCGTATAAAGCATTAAAAGAAATGGATAGTAAAAAAATTATTCAAACCATTTTAGACTCTGGACTACGTGGACGTGGAGGAGCAGGATTTCCAACAGGGCTAAAATGGAAGTTTGCATCTCAACCAGAATCAGAAGAAAAATATATTATTTGCAATGCTGATGAGGGAGATCCAGGAGCTTTTATGGATAGAAGCGTTTTAGAAAGCGATCCTCATTCTGTTATTGAAGGCATGATGATAGCTGCTAAAGCAGTAGGAGCTAAAAAAGGCTATATTTACTGTCGTGCGGAATATCCTTTGGCAGTAGAAGTATTAAACAAAGCCATAGCACAAGCTAGAAGATATGGATTATTAGGTGAAAATATTTTTGATACAGGCTTTGATTTTGATATTGAAGTGTATGAAGGGGCTGGTGCCTTTGTTTGTGGAGAAGAAACAGCTCTTATTCATTCCATCCAAGGTCAAAGGGGAAATCCTAGATTAAAAATTCCTTACCCAGCAGAAAAAGGATTATTTAACAAGCCTACGGTAATTGACAATGTAGAAACATTAGCTAATATTGCTCCTATTATTTTAAAGGGAAGTGACTGGTTTACTAAGATCGGTACGGACAAAAGCAAAGGAACAAAAGTATTTTCTATTACAGGCGATATTGTAAACGTAGGATGTATCGAAG
>JAAZLH010000355.1 GCA_012799415.1 Candidatus Epulonipiscium sp.
ATTTCCTCAAGTGCAGAAATCTTTATACTCTGTCTCTTTTCAATCATTTGTACGAATTCTGCAGCTTCTACCAAACTATCCATTGTACCTGTGTCAAGCCATGCATAACCTCGTCCTAGTAATTTTACGTTTAGAGTACCATCCTCAAGATACATTCTGTTTAAATCAGTAATTTCAAGTTCACCTCTTGCTGAAGGTTTAACTTTCTTTGCAAAATCAACGACTCTATTATCATAAAAATAAAGTCCAGTAATACAATAATTTGACTTAGGATTTTGTGGCTTTTCTTCTACAGAGATTACCTTACCCTCATTATCAAACTCAACAATTCCAAATCTTTCAAGGTCATGGACATAGTATCCGAAAATAGTTGCTTTACCATTTTTAGCGTTTTCTGCCGCTTCTTTTAAGATAGGGGTAAATCCATTACCATAATAGATGTTGTCTCCAAGGATCATAGCCACATCATCATCACCAATAAAATCTTCTCCTATAATAAACGCCTGCGCCAATCCGTCTGGAGATAGTTGCTCTGCATATGATAAATTAATTCCAAACTCACTACCGTCACCTAAAAGCTTTTCGAAATTAGGCAAGTCATGAGGTGTTGAAATAATTAAAATATCTTTGATCCCTGCTAGCATTAATACAGAAAGCGGGTAATAAATCATGGGTTTATCATATACAGGTAAAAGTTGCTTACTTGTTACCATTGTAAGTGGATATAGTCTAGTTCCTGATCCACCAGCTAGAATTATTCCTTTCATTTGATTCCCTCCAAACAATTAACATCGATTTGTTACTAGATTTTTTTCTTTAATAAAATATTTCCATATCAAAAAAATAAAAGTTAAATTATAGACTCCCTGTATGGACACTATATTTGTAAAAAACCTTTCCTCTAATGCTATCTGAGTTATTGGAAAAAAGTACATTGCATATACTACTGTCCTTAAATCAACATTTCGCTTTATTTTCACATATTTGTAGAAAAATCCATAGAACAGTCCCAGACTAAACATCATAATAGACATCCCCAAAAAACCGAAATCATGAATATATCGTCTAATTGAAGTGTATATATTAACATTACTTACACTATCCCAACTTATAAAACTATGGATTAAGTCATACTGAGGTATGTCGAATCCAAATTTTCTTAAAATATGATATATTGAATAAAATGTTTCACTCCCAAACAAAAATCTTTCGGGCGGACTTTCAAAGTACTTGCTTAATGCGATGATGGGCGAACCTAGATATATAGATATGTTATCCCATAAAGATATGCTCTCGCTTTTTCCTGTTAAGTAGCCACTCATTCTGAAGATCACCAAAAAAAGAATTACACCTATAATTCCATATGTTAATATTTTATTGTTAAGGCGAGTTGACCATTTATATTTATGCTTCAGCATGAAAAACAATAAAATTAAAATAAATGTTGCTAAGTTAATAAATTGTGTTCTCCCCGTTGTAAGCACGATATTAATAACATTTAGCAATCCTGGTATTAGGTATCTATAATACTTTTTTTTATGTTCGCTTATAATAAAGTTAAACATAAAGACAAAAATAAAAAAATATGAAATTACAGTTGAAAATGTAAGGCCCAAATTCAACAAACCTGATCTACTAGAATCAATTTCAGGACTAAACTGTGCAATCCTAACATAATACAATAAATTATGCATACTACTAGAAAATCCTACTTGCCTTGCTAAACTTAAAATATGGTTATAATGGAAGTAAATAACCATGCTAATTACAGCGATTGTTACGAAAATATATCTTTTCTTAATTCTAATGTATTGGTTTGAACTTAAAATACTATAGTCTTTCGAATTATGACTTATGGAGAATTGAGTAAGAAACGAACGGCCGACTATTTCACCTGCCCCAAAAAATATCAGAGCTACTAGCACACTTAATACAGTAATAGAGGAAATATCTTCGTTCCACTTACTGTAATTTAATGTTGCAACTGCAACCGTTATTATAAACATGTATATTGAGATAACCCACGGTGAAAGGATATCTTGTCGCATTATAACATATGCCACTAACAGCAATAGTATTAGCGCTACTAACAGTAAGAATAGCATAACTACAATCCCCCCTTTCATCTATTATTTCACAAAAATTCTCATCATTAATAATTCTTTTGTTGACTTAGCCGCGTGCTTTGCCTTGAACTTAGCTTTTGCTATAGATGTAATATTTACAGAGTTTGTTGATATGTCCTCTAAATGATGCACCTTGAGACGAGGAATGTATTTTGTCTTATACCTTTTTTTCCTTATATATTCATCCAACAGATATTCTTCCAAATACATAAATGTTTTTGGTAAAAAAGCAAAATCTTCATTATCTACCCACTTTTTTGTATAAACTACACATGATCCGTGAGGAATGATTTCATCTAATTCATTTTCCCATTTTGTTTTACTTGTCTTTCTTATTCTTGGCCTCGTATTGTTAACATGTAAAATTAATTTTGATAGCCCTGGAATCGAATAAGCTAATTTATTAAAATTATTTAATAGTAAGATATACAATATTTCCTTCGTTTCAATTGATGTTACTCTGTATGGATTCTGATGGTTACCACTAGGAGTTATTATGTCAGGGGCAATAATATATACTTCATTTTTAAACGCTTCATGTAAAAGAAGAGAGATAAAGTTAGGTTGCTTTATCATTACATCATTATTCATTACTATTACAATATCAGATTTTAATTGTTCTTTAGAGAATTTATAGCCTAAATTATTTCCTCTCGCAAATCCTTCATTTATCTTATTTACTAACACGTATACATTCTTTTCGTTCTTATACAATTCTTTAAGTTCTTCGCCCGATTTATTTGGCGAAGCATTGTCAACTATAACAATATTCTTAAGAACATCTGATGGTAGCTGCCTAACATACTCAATGCATTCGATTGTAGTTTTTATTGATTGATAATGCAATATAACAAAACTAATATTTATATTATTCATTTGAATTTCTCCGTAATAAAGAATTATTATAAATTTTAATAATATCATCTGCCGATTTATCCCAAGTGTATATATCAGCTAGCTTAACGCAATTTTTCGATATAACACTATAATCACTTAATATTCTAAGAATTTTTGATGCTATATCACTTGGCTCAAGACTATCAACACTGTACCCTACAATGCCCTCTTTAAATTGTCCATCAAACCCTTGACCTCTTGTATATATTATCGGAAGCCCTTGACTCATTGCTTCAACATATACAAGCCCAAAAGTTTCATTAATTGAGGGCATTACATAAATATCATTATCCCTATATATTTGAATTAATGATTCTTTATTTAGATAGTCAATGTGGTTAACAAAACTAAATTTTGAAAGTGAATTGAAATATTTTCTATCTTTGATTCTACCTACAAGCGTAACATCAACCTCGATACCTTCTTCTTCAATGATCTTATTACAAGCTTTTACTAAGTTTAGAGAATTTTTGTTTCTATCAACTACACCTACACTTAATAAGCGTATCTTATTTCTATTTATAGACCTCTCTATATTCCATTTGTTATTCAACCAGAATGAATCTATTCCATTTGGTATAACTACTGTTTTGGCCTCGATTGTCTTTTGATTTCTTGCACTTACATATTTTTTAGAAAATTGTTGTCTGTAAATTGGTGAAATAAATATTATTCGTTTTGCATTTAATAATATTTTTTCAGCATATCCTCTTAAATGAAATGCATACTTATAATATTTATTTATATCTGTATTTCTAATTGCGACCAAATATGGAATATTATATTTTTTGTATAGCTCATAAGCTACTCCTCCATCACTAAACAAACTATGTGCATGAATTAATGATACATTGTTCATATCAAAATTGAGTTCTACATCATGTTTCATTCTATGGATTTTTGTAAAGTATAGTAATTTATCATAACTCTTTATGATTTTACTGGGATGATATTTAAAAAGGTAATCATCTTTTTTACTATTCGACTCAAAATAATTATGTTGTGGATTATATACTTCCTGAGCTATTCCTTTCCTTGCTAATTCAGAAAATAAGTTGTTATAGACACTGCTGTAATTAAACCCACATGATATTTGTAAAACCTTCATATTAGCACCTCTATAAATTGATTTTGCTATAGTCTCCAATAACTATAACCTTTTTCTTCGATTTCTTTTCTATCTAATATGCTCTTTACATCAATTAGAATTTTATTCTCATTCTCAAAATTTCCATATAAATTATCAATTTCATCCCAACTCATTGACTTTAAAGAATCATGGGCAACTGCTAGTACTATACAATCAGCATTTTGCACATCTTTAATATCAACTAAATCAATGTCATACTCATGCTTAGCTTCCTCAGCATCAGCTTCTGGATCAACGATGATTGGATCTATTCCATATTCTTTAAGGTGATTTATAATATCAACAACTTTTGAATTTCTAGTATCCGGTGTATTCTCTTTAAAAGTCATCCCTAAAACAACGACTTTAGCTTGTCTTACTACTTTATTTGCTAAGATAAGCTTTTTAATTATTGCATCTGCAACAAATTTACCCATCCCATCATTTATTTTTCTACCTGAAAGGATAATCTGGCTGTGATATCCCAGCTTCTCTGCTTCGTAAACAAAATAATAAGGATCTACTCCTATACAGTGTCCTCCAACAAGTCCTGGAGTAAATTTGAGTGCATTCCATTTTGTGTTCATAGCATCGATGACTTCCTTTGTATCGATTCCCATTCGATCAAACACCATTGCAAGTTCATTCATAAAAGCGATATTAATATCGCGCTGACTATTCTCTACTACTTTAGCAGCTTCAGCAACCTTAATTGATCCAGCTCTATGAACACCCACTTCAATTACTAATTCATATACTTTTGCAATCTCATCAAGGCTTTCTTCATCCATACCAGATACAATTTTAATAATATTTTCAAGTCTATGTACTTTATCTCCAGGATTGATTCTTTCGGGTGAATACCCAATTTTAAAATCGACCCCGCATTTTAGGCCTGATTCTTTCTCTAATATCGGAACACAAATATCTTCAGTTACACCCGGATAAACCGTAGATTCATAAACAACAATAGAGCCTTTAGTCAAATTACGACCAACAATTCTACTTGCTCCTTCTACTGGGGAAAGATCCGGTGTTTTATCTGAGTTAATTGGTGTAGGAACCGCCACAATGTGGAACTTTGCTTCTTTAAGTTTAGCTTCATCAGCTGTGAATTCAACGGTTGTCTTTTTTATTTCATCATCTCCAACTTCATTCGTTGGGTCAATTCCAGACTTATATAATTCAATTTTCTTTTTGTTAAGGTCAAAACCTATAACATCAACTTTTTTCGCAAAAGCAACTGCAATCGGCATTCCAACATAACCAAGACCTACGAGCGATATTTTTTCTTCTCTGTTTTTGATTTTTTCATATAAATTCATTTTGACTACTCCTTCTATTAAATATTCTTAATTGCATTTACATATTTTTGAACAACAATGTTTCGATCAAACTCTTTTTCTGCTTTTTCTCTACTTTTTTTCCCCATCATTTTTTTTTCATCATCAGTCAACTTTATGAATCTAGTCATTGCTTCAGCCAAAGAGTTTGAATCAGCCACCTTACATAAAAATCCATTTTCACCTTCATCAATATTATCTCTACACCCATATGTATCACAGGTGATAAGAGGTCTGCCTACCGATGCTCCTTCTTGAAGCACTGTTCCTCTTCCTTCACCGTAAGATGGAAGAACAATACAGCTAGAACTTGCCATTATTTTTGGCATATCGTCTCTTTTTCCTAAATATTTTATTATCTTCTTTTTATGAAATTCATCTAAGAGCTTCTTATACTTTTCTTCATCCACAAATCCAACTACTTCAAATTCAGTATCACAGAATTGCTCTTTGATTTTTTGGGCGGCCGAAAGGAATTCTTCAATTCCTTTGTCTTTTAAAACACGCGCTATAAATGTGAATTTCACTCTCTTTTCATTAGGATAATCTTGAAACTTAAATCTATCTAGATTGACTCCCGAACCAGCAACTATCATAGTGTCTTGACTTGGATAAATAATTCCTAAATCTTTGTACAACTTTTCATTATCATTATTCATAAAAGCAACCATATGAGAATTTTTAAAAGCTATTCTATTTAGAAGAACAATTATATTTTTATACTTGACATTCCTAACAAAAACTGTCCCTAGCCCTGTCACTGTATGCAGAGCCTTAACTTTATTTAGTCTACAAGCAATTCCACCATATAAATTAGGTTTTAAAGTATATGTGAAAACCATATCTGGATTTACGTTTTTTATAATCCTTTTATAAGCAAGGAGTAACCTAAAATCAGTTATTGGATTTGTACCTCTTCTATCCAAGGGAACATCAATGAATTCACATCCCATATCCTTAAGCAACTCAACTTTTTCGCCATAAGGCAAGGCTATGATAACTCTATGACCTAACTCTATTAACTTTTGAATTACTTCTTTTCTCAAATTGTATGTATATAAGTGATGATTACTCAGTATTAAAATTGTCTTCAAATCAATTCCTCCGTCATGTTTATTGACTCCCTAAACCCACAAACTCTATAATCACTTTCATACTCAGACATACTCATGTCATATACCAAGTCACCAAATACCTTATTCACTGTACTTACATTCAGTAATCTCAATAAGGGATTAAACAACTTAGTCATTCTTACTCGCTTCCCATGAGCCTCAGCAACCAACCTAACCATCTCGCTTGTATTCACATACTCCGCATTCTGTGGAAAGAACAATCCTCCACTTCTGTTATCTATGAGCTGCTTTACGAACTCTGATAAGTTATCTATGTAGATCATGCTTCGCTTATTGTCTACCTTTGGAAAAATTGGTGTATTAAGGGCAAGTCCAACTAATCTAGGGTAGTTCCCTCTGCAGCCCTTCCCATAGACCATAGGCGGTCTTAGTGTTGCTACCGTAAACGAATCATCTTGAAGCTTATTTATCAACTCTTCAGCTTCAATCTTTGATTTGCCATAAGCACTATTTGGATTGAGTGGCGTATTTTTATCGATGACGCCATTTTCTATCCCGTAGACACTCATTGAACTCAGAAAAATAAACTGCTCTACTCCATCTTGTTTAGCCTTTTGAGCAGTTTCATAAGCCAAATCCCTGTTCACTTTATAGTAAAGTTCATGATTATCAGTTGTTTCTTTTATATGCGCAATCCCAGCCACATGAAACACTACATCATATAAACTGAAGTCCTTCTCTTTCCATGACCCATCTTTCATATCAACCGTATCTACTTTATATTTATCAGGTTCTCTCATGAGCC